>JAZOUI010000103.1:0-2037 GCA_045658145.1 Pumilibacteraceae bacterium | reverse complement strand
GGCGGCTTTGACCATAGCGTCAAGCCCGGTTATTGCGGCAACCATAGCCTGTACTTCGAGTAACGCTATTGCTTTCATTTAATTCTCCTTAAACTCACCTTGCGTGTTATTTTTCACAAGGTTAAGTTGTAAAAACAATTGTCAGATATTGAAACAAATCTTACTTAATGGTGGGAAGAAGTTTTTCAACGTCTGCGTGGGGTCTGGGGATTACGTGCGTAGCGATTACTTCGCCAAGTGCGGTCGCTGCTGCAGTACCTGCCTCAACTGCTGCCTTAACTGCGCCTACGTCGCCTCTTACCATTACGCTTACAAGTCCGCTACCGATCTTTTCACTACCGATAAGTACTACGTTTGCTGCTTTTACCATTGCATCTGCTGCTTCAATTGCTGCTACAAGACCTCTGGTTTCTACCATTCCTAATGCTTCCATCATTGTTATAATTCTCCTTTAAATTTATTTTTTTATTTATTATCTAAGTTTGTCTTTACCGAGTGCGCTTAAATGAGCAAACCACTCGATCTCTTCGCTCTGACGAGCGATTACCTTGTGCGTTATGTACAAGTCTCTTTTTTCGGCTTCGAGTTTTCCTGCCTGAACAGCCGCCTCAACTGCAGCAGCGTCGCCTTCGACCTTAATAGCCATTACGAGCGGAACACGCGCAGAATCTCCTGCCGCAGGTTTATTCTTGTCGATTGCCACTACTTTTACGTCAGCGGATTTCGCCATTTTATCGGCAACTACGATAGCGGTTGCGAAGCCGAATACTTCTATCATGCCAAGTGCCATTTTTTATACCCCTTTTCTACTAGCCACAGTTAGTCTTTGGCTACGTAGCAAATCTTAATTCCCTGCTGAGAAACGTTAACTTCCATTGCCTCGTTAAGTTTATCAAGCGGGAAACTGTGAGTAATGAGTTCCTTGATAGGAATATTCATTTCTCTTGCCTGACGAAGGAACGCCATCGTGGTGGGATAGTCGTCTGCGCTGTAATCCCACGAACCTACGATATTGATTTCCTTATTGCACATTGCAAAGTGGGGGTTAACGTTGTATTCACCGTTGTTAACAAAGAATCCCATTTCGCAAAGTCCACCACCACGACGGATATATTCGTAAATATCCTTCGCTGCAGGGGGAGCACCCGTGCATTGGAAAGCAAAGTCAGCACCTACTCCGTTTGCAACGCTCTTAACAAGTTTTACTCTGTCTTCAAGCGTAGTAACTTCACGGAAATTGATTACCGTCTTTGCGCCAAGTTTTTTAGCCATTTCAAGACGCTTGGGCGTGCCGTCGATTGCAATGATATGATTTACGCCTGCTGCGCGAAGTACGCTAATCATTACAAGACCAACAGGGCCAAGTCCTTGTACTAAAACTTTGGAATTGAAGTTGATAAGATTTGTAGTGTTTGCTCTCTTAAGCGCGTGTACGCATACACAAGCAAGTTCGAGCAACATTCTTTCTTTAAGGTCAAGATCGTTTACAACAAAATAAGTCGAGCCTTTTCCACGGATAAGAAGGTGCGTTGCAAACCAGCCCGTAAGGGGGTTAGCGTCGCTGTGGGGAATAAGTCCGAATACTCCTTGCTTATCACAAAGGTTGGTATTAGCAGGATGATTACGGCAGATATGGCACTCACCACAACTGATTACGCTGGTAACGATTTTGTCGCCTACTTTAATAGGTTTGCCCGACGTATCAGTCTTGATGTTTTTACCAAGTGCGATAATCTCACCCGTTCCTTCGTGACCGAGCGTTACGGGCATAATTCCAAAGGGATCGCCCTTCCACTCGTGAACGTCCGTTCCGCATACGCCACAGCCTTCTACCTTAACTAAAATGTCGTCGTCTTGGAGCGCGGGAATAGGAAATTCCTTTACTTCAATTCTCTTTTCAGCAGTAAGCATTGCAACTTTTGCGGTCTTGGGAATAGCAGTCGAAGTAGTTTTACTTCCGCCACTCATTTCGCCCAAAATTTTGCGAACGATATTTTCAACCTGTGAGGATGTTATATCCATTGTTTTTCTCCTTTT
>JAZOUI010000102.1:0-1943 GCA_045658145.1 Pumilibacteraceae bacterium | reverse complement strand
ATTGCATAAGCAAGCACGAGTTGATTGAATATATCAGGAGTATAAACAGATTGCCTACCGTCTTCAAAAAGCACGGTTATTTCATTTTTTTCGTTGCTTATATTTATTATTTCGCCTATATCACCGTTAAAAACACCCTTGCCTTCACGGTAAGTATAGCCAACTGCTAATTCCCATTCAAGGTCGTAATTGTTAACAACGTGCATTACCTTATCCCCTTCGTGATAAGTGTAATCCTCGTGCATCAAACTCTTTTGCCCGTCGGGGTTAAGTTTATTTTGGAGCAAAATATTGACGTTGATTGCACCCGCAGGTCCGTTTTTCATGGGACAAAGTACTTGTACTCGTCTTGGGTCAACGCCTATATACTTTGCCGCACGTTCGACCATATCCACCGTTTTTTGCGCCACGGCAACGCTATCGCGAGCATACAGGTAGAAAAAGTCTTTGTCCTTCACGTCTAATACAGGCATTTCGCCATGGTTTACAGCGTGCGCGTTAGTTACAATCAAACTTTCCTGCGCCTGACGATAGATGTGCGTAAGATTAACCGTCGGCACTACGCCCGAGCGCATTACGTCGGCAAGCACGTTGCCAGCACCTACGCTAGGAAGTTGGTCTTTATCCCCCACAAGCACAAGTCTTGCGCCCGAAGGAATTTTTTTAAGGAGCGCATCAAACAAAAAAATATCAACCATTGAAAACTCGTCGATAATGAAAACGTCGCTAAACAATTTTTCATCCGAACTCCACCCCGAGCCAAGTCCGCAAGCACGGTGAATAGTGCTAGCATCACGTCCCGTCGTTTCATTCATTCTCTTTGCCGCACGTCCTGTCGGCGCCATTAAAATTATTGATTTATTCAGTTTTTCGAACAAATCGATAATGCATTTTATTATGGTAGTTTTACCCGTACCAGGTCCACCAGTAACGACTACAACGCCCGAATTAAACGCGCTTTCTACCGCCGTTCGTTGCATAGGATGTAACGTAATATGATTGATTTTTTCGTAATGATCAATATCACTTTTCACATCGTAAGCAGTAGCGTCCGCATTTATTACAAGTTTACTCAAAAGTACGGCAACGTTCTTCTCACAATGAAAAACGGAGGGTAACGTTAGTAGCAGTTCGTCTTCAATCAGCATTTCCCGAAGGCGTCTTTCCATCAATAAATCTTCCGTAACAGACGCGACTTTTTCTTCGTCAACGTCCAAAAGACGGGTTGCATCAATTATCGTCATCCCCTTTGGATAACAGGTGTTTCCGCTTTTATTCACGCTCTCTTTTAATACGTAAATTATGCCTGCACCGATACGGAATTCACTATCCTTTTCAATGCCCGTTTTCGATGCAATTCTGTCCGCCGTAATAAATCCTATTCCGTCAACGTCTTCTACTAGACGATACGGATTTTTCGTAATGACTTCCTCCGTATCTTCGCCGTAAACTTTGTAAATTCTCATTGCCGTTCCGAGTGGAATATCAAAACTTTGCAACGTCATTATAGCGTCTTGCATTGACTTAATTTCGCCGTAAGCCGTCGCTATATCGACAGCACGTTGCTTGCTAATGCCCTTAACTTCGGCAAGACGTTGTGGCGTTTTTTCAATCACTTCAAAAGTTTTTTCGCCAAAAAGTGAAACTATACGGAGCGCTAAAATCGGGCCTATTCCAGGAATAAGTCCGCTACCAAGATATCGCACTATGCCGTCCACGCCACTAGGCTTGCAAACACTACATTTATCCACTTTAAACTGTCTTCCGTAGCGTTTATGAACAACGTAACTACCCGAAAGTTGCACAGTTTGACCTTCGATGACAGGCGGAAAAATGCCCGTTGCAATCACGGGCTCTCCCTCCACGTCAAGCACGACTATTGTAAACCCGTTTTCTTCGTTACGAAAGCGGATTTCATCTATGTCACCTTTTATCGTCAAAGA
>JAZOUI010000101.1:0-1925 GCA_045658145.1 Pumilibacteraceae bacterium | reverse complement strand
GCCTCCATCTGTCGAGGGAGGTGGCACGCGTAAGCGTGACGGAGGGAGAGCCAGGCAAAGCCTGTTTCGAGGCACGAAATAGACCGTTCGGTTTTATCAAAAATAAGTTAGCACAAATTTACTCTTGACAATTATGCTTTTTAGAAGTATAATATTACCTAGGTAATATTAACTATGAAAAAATTCGACGTAAAAGGTATGAGTTGCGCAGCGTGTTCAGCGCGCGTTGAAAAAGCGGTCTCCGCGGTGGAGGGCGTTGATTTTTGTGCCGTCAATCTTTTAACGAATTCAATGACGGTGGAAGGAAGTGCGAGCGAAAGCGCAATCATTTTTGCCGTAGAAAATGCAGGCTATAGTGCAAGCGTTGCCGGTAAGAAAAAACAAGAAAATGAAAACACAGTTTCCCTAAGCGAGACAAGGTTACTTTTAAGAAGATTGTTTGTATCGCTTGGATTTTTACTTGCGCTTATGTACGTATCTATGGGGTACGTTATGTGGGGTTTTCCCTTATTCACGTTCTTTGACACCAATCCCGTAGCGATAGCGGTTGTGGAAATGGCACTTGCAACTTGCGTACTTGTAATAAATAAAAAATTCTTTATAAGTGGAACGAAAAGTGTTTTCCGTGGCTCGCCTAATATGGATACACTAGTAGCCGTTGGTTCGGGTTCGGCGTTTATTTATTCGCTTGTAGTTTTGTTCTTAATGATAGGCGATATGGCAAGTGGGAACGTGGCTAGTGCAATGCACCATCTTCACGGATTATATTTTGAGTCGTCTGCAATGATTTTAGCGCTCATTACCGTGGGCAAAACACTTGAATCCTACGCTAAGGGCAAGACGACGAAAGCAATTACTGCTCTTATGAATCTTGCACCCAAAACCGCAACCGTACTTCGTGATGAAAAAGAAGTAATCGTTCCTGTTAGCGAGATTGTAGTGGGCGATATCGTGGTTGTTCGTGCAGGCGGAGTTATGCCTTGTGATGGCGAGATTGTGGAAGGTAGTTGTTCGGTGGACGAATCGGCGCTTACGGGCGAAAGCGTTCCTATCGATAAAACGGTGGGCGAAAATGTTACTTCAGCATCAGTATCCCTTTCGGGGTACGTTAAGGTGCGTGCTGAGAGAGTAGGTGAGGATACCACGCTTGCCGAAATAATCCGTATGGTCGAAGGCGCAAACGAAACGAAAGCACCTATTGCAAAGGTGGCGGACAAAGTTTCGGGCGTTTTCGTACCTGTAATTATGAGTATAGCGCTTGTTGTAACGATTATTTGGTTACTAATAAACCAAGATTTTGGATATGCGCTTGCGCGTGGCATATCCGTGCTGGTAATCAGTTGTCCGTGTGCGCTCGGACTTGCAACACCCGTTGCTATTATGGTTGGTAGTGGAGTGGGCGCAAAGAAAGGCGTGTTATTTAAAAGCGCAACTGCACTTGAGATGGCAGGTAGAATAAAAATCATTGCGCTTGACAAAACGGGTACGATAACAAAGGGTATTCCCGTTGTGACCGATGTTATTGAAATGGGAACGACAAAAGAAGAATTTGTTTCGATTATTCGTTCGCTCGAAAGTAAAAGCGAGCATCCTCTCGGCAAGGCTGTGGCTCTTTTAGGCGAAGGCGAATATTTGCAAGTAAACGATTTTACAACGCTTGCAGGTAACGGGGTTAGTGGTATAATTGACGGCAAAAAAGTGTTTGGCGGAAATTTAAAGTTTATTGAAACAATAGCGCAAATTGACAAAACGGCAATGGACGTATGCAATCGTTTTGCTAATGAAGGTAAAACACCGATGCTTTTTACGGCAGACGGAACGCTAATAGGCGTTGTTGCGGTTGCCGACGAAGTGAAAGATGATGCGACCGAGTCGGTATGTGCTCTTACGTCGCACGGAGTACGCGTGGTTATGCTTACGGGTGA
>JAZOUI010000100.1:0-8005 GCA_045658145.1 Pumilibacteraceae bacterium | reverse complement strand
AAGGATTTATCCGCGCGGAAATTGTTACTTATGATGATCTTGTTACTTGCGGTGGATTTACGCAAGCAAAAGAAAAAGGAAAGGTACGTAGCGAAGGAAAAGAGTACGTTTTCCGTGACGGCGACGTTGCACTTTTCAGATTTAACGTTTAGGAGAGAGTAATGGACTTTAAAAGAGAAATTGCTAAACTAATTAAAATTGACGGAGTGAGCGAAGAAGAAGTTTTCTCTGCGCTTTCCCCCACGCCTGATTCTACGCGTGGTGACGTTTGTTTGCCTTGTTTTAAGTTTGCAAAAGCGCTCCGTCGCGCTCCGCAAATGATTGCGCAAATGCTCGCTGATGAAGTGGACTGGAATAGCGCGCCCTTTGTTGAAAAGGTTGCAGTAGAAGGCGGATATCTCAATATCTACTATTCGCGTGAGCAAATAGTAGTTAGCGTTATGGACGCTATTGCGCAAAACGGCGTAGGACGTCCCCACGAGAAAAACGGAAAAACCGTTTGTATCGACTATTCGTCTATTAACATTGCAAAGCCCTTCCATATCGGTCATTTGCTTACGACGGCTATCGGTGGTTCGCTATATAAGATTTATAACTATCTTGGTTACGACACCGTTGGAATTAACCATTTGGGCGACTGGGGTACGCAGTTTGGTAAAATGATTTCGGCGTATCTTCATTGGGGAGACGACGAAGATATCCAAAAACGTGGCGTACGCGCGCTCCTTGATCTTTACGTTCGTTTTCACGCTGAGGCGGAAAAGGATGAACAACTTGAAAGCGAAGGTCGTGAGTGGTTCAAAAAGATAGAAGATGGCGATGCTCAGGCTTTGGAAATTTTCACTAAGTTTAAGGAAATTACGCTTAAGGAAGTAAAGGCGCTTTACGACAGATTAGGCGTTCAGTTCGATTCGTACGCAGGCGAGAGTTTTTACATTGACAAGGTTCAGCCCGTTATTGACGAACTTAAGGAAAAGAACCTTCTTACCGAGAGTGAGGGCGCGCAGGTAGTTAACCTTGACGAATACGGTATGGCGCCTTGTATTATACTTAAAAGTGACGGAACGACGATATACGCTACCCGTGATTTGGCGGCGGCGCTTTATCGTAAAACTCATTATAACTTCGATAAAAACTTGTACGTTGTTGCTTATCAGCAGAACTTGCACTTCAAGCAAATTTTCAAAGTTTTGGAACTTATGGGAAAAGATTGGGCAAAAGATTGCGTACACGTTCCTTTCGGTATGGTAAGTTTGGAAGGACAAGGTTCGCTTTCTACGCGTAAGGGTAACGTTGTTTTCCTTGAAGAAGTGCTTGACACGGCTGTTGCGAAGGCGAAAGCGGTAATTGAAGGCAAAAATCCCGACCTTGAAAATAAAGATGAAATTGCATCAATGGTAGGTATAGGCGCGGTTGTGTTTGGTGCGCTTTGCAATAACAAAATTAAGGACATTGCTTTCTCGTACGACAAGGCTTTATCCTTCGAAGGCGAAACTGCGCCCTATCTTCAGTACACTCATGCGCGTTGTTGCTCGGTAATTGCTAGAGCAGGCGAAGTGAGTGAAAATCCCGACTGGGCATCTGTTACCGACGAAGATTCGTTTGCACTTATTAAGCATCTTGACAGTTTTGAAAATACTATTAGAGTTTCGGCTGAAAAGTACGAGCCTAGCGTAATTTCGGGATATCTTCTCGACCTTGCAAAATACTACAACAAGTTCTATCTTGCTAATCGTATTTTGGGTGCTCCACCTGCAGTTATGAGTGCGCGTCTTGCCGTTACGAAGGCTGTTCGCGACACGTTAAAAAGTGGTCTTGCACTCTTGCTTATAGGTGCGCCTGAAAAAATGTAATTATTTGTGTAAATGTAAAACGGACTACTACGTGGTAGCCCGTTTTTGTTTATTTTAATATAAATGCACATATTTTCATATATTAAAACGTAGTGTTTTTGTCGGTTTCGCTTTGACTAGGGGAATCAAAAAGGCGAAGTAGCATTGTTAAAATTAGCACGTCGTTAATTGCTGTATAGTCGAACGAGGATTGCTCGGATTGTTGAGAGGGGGAAAGTTGTTTGTTTGCTAAAAGTAGCACCACGAGCAGTAATCTAAAAATTTCACTTTGGTCCATAACCCCTCCGACAAAAAAAGTACTTATTCCATTATATTCGCTATTATTAACGCGTGTGCATACTTTGCCGAAAAAAGTGAAAATGTTATAATAAACGTATGGATATAAGAATTGAAGATAAATTGCTTATTGATGTTAGAACGCTAAACACCGTACGAGAGTTTGCTCCTAGTCGTGACGTGAGTGAAAAATTGTGTGATTTTTTGTCTGCTCTTGGTGACGGGACAAGGCTTAAAATTTTGTCAGCGCTTGCGATTACGGATATGTGCGTAAATGATTTATCAATAGGGCTAGGACTTAACCAAACGACTGTTTCGCATCAATTAAAGAATTTAAGGAGCGTTGGACTGGTTAAATATCGTCGCCAAGGCAAGATAAATTTTTATTCTTTACGGGATAAAAGAGTAGTAACTTTGCTTAATTTAGTGACGGATTTGGTTGGGTAGGCGTTTGCGCTAGACAAAACACGACGATTATGGTACAATAAGAAAAAACAATAGGAAAAACTTATGATTATCGGTAACGACTGGGATGAAATTTTAAAAGAAGAATATAGCAAGCCCTATTTTACTGCGCTGATGAAAGCGGTTGATGAAGAGTATGCGACGAAAACAGTTTATCCACCACGCGCAAAGGTATATTCTGCTATGGCAAAAGTGCCGTATGACAAGGTGCGAGTCGTGATTTTAGGGCAAGACCCTTATCACGGACCTGGGCAAGCCAACGGTATGGCTTTTGCTGTAGGAAAGGGCGTTGATCTTCCCCCTTCGCTTGTCAATATTTACAAAGAAATTCAGTCGGATATTGGCGTAATGCCCAAGGGTAGCACGCTTACCGGCTGGGCAGAGCAAGGCGTTCTGCTATTAAACACGGTGCTTACCGTTAGGGCAAGTTCGCCTCAGTCGCACTCTAACTTTGGTTGGCAACAGTTCACCGACGAAGTAATTTCTGCCCTTGCGAACAGAAAAGACCCGATGGTTTTTATGCTTTGGGGCGCAAATGCATTAAAGAAAAAATCGCTTAATGATAAGCAACACCTTGTGCTAGAAAGTGTGCATCCTAGTCCGCTTTCAGCGTATCGTGGGTTCTTTGGATGCAAGCATTTTTCAAAAGCAAACGCCTTCTTAAAAGCAAACGGATATTTGCCTATCGACTGGGGCTACGTGGATGAAGTAGAAGTGCCTAGTGATAGTTATTACGTTGGAACGGGCAAAATTAAAAGAGTATAAAATAAAACCGCTACGGTAGTGCCGTGGCGGTTTTTGTCACAAAAACGATGGTACGTATTGCCCAAAATATTACATTAAGCCGTTTTTTGTTAAATATTCTTCCAAAATTTCACACGCGTCGCCTACGTATTCAGCGCAGGGGCGTTTTTTGTAATATTGCGCCGTGCGCTCGCTAGGTGTGGGAGTGGTGGACGAAGCGTCGCTTGAATCGATAAGTTTAGCGCAAATGATTGAGCCGTTTTTTTCTATGAATTTTTTAGCAAGTTCTTGTTCGATTGCGTAAGTGTTCATTTTTGCTACGTTATCAGTAGGGTCGGTATAACCGCATTTTGCGCCTATTACCATCGTCATACCTGAAATTGCACCACACACTTCGCGCATTCTACCAAAACCACCGCCAAAAGCAGAGATAAGCATAGTTGCTTTATCTTCGTCTATGCCTAATTCTTCCTTAAAAGCCAAAGCAACTGCTTGTGCACAGTTGTATCCTTGATGAAAATAATTCATACCTAATTCGCGTTTGTTCATAATGCATCTCCTTTGTTGATAAGTGTATTATATACCAAAGTGCAAAGTTTGTCAAAAGAAACAAAGTAGTTTTTGGTATTCGACAAAAATAAAAACGGCAGGTAACGTATATGCTTGTTTTGAGAAAAAAGTGTCGAAAAAGCCGAGTTTTGGTTGTGAAAATACAAAACACGACTTTCCAGCACTTAGCACGCCACAAAAATTTTTATTAAATATTATTTACTTTTTGCGCGCGTTATGTTATAATAAACGTATGAGAAGAGATATATTGAAAAAATTAATAGTTGTTGTGGTTTCGTTGATTAGTGCATTTTGCGCTTTTGGTTGCGAAAAGGTGCAAAATTCCACGGCTATGAACGGAAGTGAAATTTTTGATGCTTATCGTAGTAGCGTGGTGGAAGTGCTTTGTAAAGACAAGAGTGGTACTGCCTTTGTTGTGGAAAACTCTCAAAACAAAGTGGTATTTGCAACCGCTTATCACGTAACGGGCTATGATGCGCAAAACGTCAAATTTCGTCTTGCGGGTAGCGACGTTTTCGTGAGTGGAGCAACGGCAATAGGATACGACGTAAAACACGACGTTGCATTTTTTGAGGTGCAGTATGATACGGCTACTCAAACGAGTAATGTTTTTGCATCGTTAAAGCCGTGTTCTTTTTCGACTGCGACGGTAAAAGAAGGCGAAAAGGTTTATGCGATCGGCAATGCTGACGGCGAAGGAATATCCATTGTTGACGGAATTGTTAGCAAAATAGAAGATATCGTTAAGTACGGCGCATCTAATTATTACAAACCGCTTATTCGTACGAGTGCACGCGTTTTGTCAGGCAATAGTGGTGGAGTGCTTGTAAACGAAAGCGGTAAAGTGGTTGGTATGACTGTAGCAAGTGATGAAAATAATTATTTTAAAAACTACGCTTTGCCTATTAGCATTGTCAATGCTCTTTACACGAGAGTTAAGCAAAACAAACAAAATGCGCAGGTACGTTACCCGTTGTTTTCGATTTCTAGAGAAGACGCAAACGTGGGCGACGATATCAAGAGAGTGGATTTTGTTATGCTTTGCGAAAGAGCGTTTGTTTTTGATAACGCATTGTTTGATGAGAGTGAAAACAAATGGTATATGCAAATTAACGGCAAGAGAGTAATGACGATTACTTCACTAGTTGAACAGATCGTAAGCATAGATAGCGAAAACGTGCTTTTAACTGGACCTGATGGAGAATTGACACTTTAATGGAAAAATTAAATGCAAAAGTGAATTATGATTTACTAACGGATACCGCGCTTAAGGAGTGCGGTTCTTTGCTTTTGCATTGTTGTTGTGGTCCGTGCGCTACGGCTGTGGTGGAGAGAATTTTGCCATTTGTAAAGCCTACGCTTTATTATTATAACCCCAACACTCAGCCCGAAGAAGAATATTATAAGCGTCTTGTCGAACTAGAAAAAGTGGCTAAAAATTACGGTCTTGACGTTATTGCCGAGCCGTATGACGATAACGAGTTTTTGAACGTAATAAAGGGGTACGAAAGTGAAAAAGAAGGGGGCGCAAGATGTCCGCTTTGCTTTGAACTTCGCCTTCGAAAAACTGCTCAATTTGCAAAAACGCAAGGGTACGTAGCCTTCGCAACTACGCTTACCGTTAGTCCACACAAGAACGCGCAAATCATTAACGTGCTCGGCGAAAAGATAGCGAGTGAACAAGGCGTAACGTGGATTCCGTCCGACTGGAAAAAGAGAAACGGTTATCGTAGATCGGTGGAATTGTCTACAAATCTTTCGCTTTACCGTCAGGACTGGTGCGGATGCGATTTTTCAAGGAGAGTGCAAAATGACGATTAAGGAAAAACTTTCACTCTTGCCTGAAAAAAGCGGAGTATATATAATGCGAGATAGCGGTGGTAACGTTATTTACGTTGGTAAAGCCGTATTACTTACGCGCAGAGTGCGTCAGTACTTTAACAATTCGCCAAAGCCTGCAAAGGTTCAAGCAATGGTGGACAACGTAGCCGATTTCGACTACATCATCACGCTTACGGAAAAGGATGCGCTTGCGCTTGAGGCGAACCTTATTAGAAAGTACAAGCCCAATTATAACATCTTGCTAAAAGATGATAAGCACTCGCCGTATATCAAGATTGATTTGAAAGAAAAATATCCCACTATTGAAATCACGCGCAAAGTAAAACGTGACGGAGCGCGTTACTTCGGACCGTATTTTAACGGGGTTAGAGTGAGCGAAATAGTGGACGTAATACGCTCGGCATACCGTATGAGAACGTGTCCTAAAAAGTTACAAAAGCGTAGTAGGGCGTGTTTAAATCACTTTATCGACCTTTGCCCTGCGCCTTGCATGGGGGCAGTTAGCGAAGAAGAATATCGTGAGTCGGTGCATAAGGTTATGCGCTTTTTGTCTGGCTACGACGACAGCGCTGAAACGCTACTTCAAGAAAAAATGGCAAACGCTGTTATGCAGGAAGAGTTTGAGCGCGCGATAACTTATCGTGATCAATTAGAAATGCTTAAAAAGTTGCGCGAACGTACTGTTGCGAACTTGGGCGCAGTTACGGACGTAGATGCTTTCGCTTGCGCGTCGAGTGGAACGAGAACGATAGTTTCGGTTTGTATCGTGCGCGGAAACAAAATGATGGGCGTTAAAAACTATTCGGTAAACGACGCGTCAATGACTGTGGGCGAAACGCTAACTGATTTTTTGGTGCAGTATTATGGTGGGAACAACGAAATTCCACAAGAAATTTGCTTGTCTGAACAGTTTGATACTGTGCTACTCAGCGAATATTTGACAGGACTAGCAGGTAAATCGCCACAGATCACTTTCCCACAAAAGGGCGCAAAGATGCGACTAATTAAGACGGCGCAATCCAACGCATCCGATTATTTGGTTAAGTCGAGAGAAAAGGCGCAACGTGATTACGATATGAGCGAAGGCGCGACGAAACTTTTGGCTAGCATTTTGAATATTAAAAGCGCGCATAGGATTGAATGTTACGATATATCTAACATTAGCGGAGTGGATAAAGTCGCATCACAATCCGTATTTATCGGTGGCCGTCCGTCGCCTGCCGATTATAGAAAATACAAGATAAAAACGGTAGAAGGAGCGGACGACTTTAAGTGTATGGAAGAAGTTATACGTCGCAGGCTTTCGCGCGCAAACGAAGATGACGACAAGTTCAATTACCTTCCCGACCTTATCGTTATCGACGGTGGTAAAGGTCAACTTTCGCACGCGTACGGCGTGATGAAAGAACTTGGTTACGATATTGCAATGGTGTCGCTTGCTGAAAGAGAAGAAGAAATTTTCACTCCTTTTTCGCCCGATCCGATCGTGCTTACTCGTGATAATTATGCGCTTAGGCTTATGCAACGCGTTCGTGACGAAGCGCACCGTTTCGCCGTAACGTATCATAGAAAATTGCGCAGTAAGCGTTATTTCTCTGAACTGGATGAAGTGGAAGGAATAGGCCCAAAGCGCAGAAAAATACTTCTCAAAGCGTTTGAAAACTTTGAGGATATTAAGAGCGCAAGCGTGGAAACTTTGTGTGCGATTGAAGGTATTGATAGCAAAACGGCGCATAACGTATATGACTATTTTCACAAAAAGGACGAATAGAAATGAAATATAAAATGATTTTTTCCGACTTTGACGGGACGCTACTGCGTGATGATTTGACGGTTAGTGAAAAAAGCAAAACAGCAATAAAAGATTATATTGAGCGTGGTGGTAAGTTTGTGTTGTGTACGGGCAGGATGCCTAATCCTATGGTGAACTGGATAAACGAACTAGGCTTAACGGATATGGAAATCCCCGTAGTTGGGTTTAACGGCGCGGTGGAAATGGATAAGGACGGCAAGTATTTGCACCGAGAAGATATCGACCACGACGTTGCACTAAAAATTGTTAAAAGAATAGAAATGATAGGGGACGTATACTTCCATTTTTATGGAGATGAGTACGTTTACATAGAAAAAGAGCACCCTATAAATACGCAGTACGTTTATTTTACGGGCGTTAAGTGTAAGGTGGTAGGAAAACTGAGTAAGTTCTTAGAAGACAATCCTACTTTCCGTCCGAACAAAATACTTACGGTAATAAA
>JAZOUI010000099.1:0-10474 GCA_045658145.1 Pumilibacteraceae bacterium | reverse complement strand
ATTGATAAAATCAAGAAACTTCCGATAGTCGAAACAATAGGTGTTTCGGTAGAGACTATGAAACCTTCTTTTTCATATTATATCGGTGTGCGTGTAAAAAATATTTATACTCAATTTTAACACAGTTTTCACAAAGTTGTCAAACAATTACGAGCAAGTTTTACAAAAAGCAAATTAATTTTACCCTTTTCAACAAAAATTTTAGCATTTTTTTGCCCCATATCGCATATAATTTCAAAAACACTTGATTATTTTGCGCTATCGCGTTATAATAAAAATGAAATAATAATCTTTTAACGGAGTCTTTGCTGTTGAAAATCTGGAAAATTTCCAAAACGGGCACTCGCCCCTATAATCAAGATTATGCCGATTTCGTCACGAAAAACGGAATGGTTTGTATGGCTGTTGCCGACGGACTGGGCGCATACGACGGTAGCGATATCGCAAGCGAAACTGCCGTTAAAAGCGTTCTTGCCGATTTTTGTCGCTACGCAGAAAAACAAACGGATATGTTTTCGGGCACGATTATGAACGTGTTTTTCCGTGATGCGCACGAGGCGATACTAAAAGCAAAACGTGCAACAAAGCGTAGCGGTTGCACTACTCTTTCTATTTTGATTGCAGACGATCATCGTTTTATAGTCGCGCACGAGGGCGACACGCGCATATACTTTTTTAGAAATAACAAACTTCGTTTTTACTCAAAGGATCACTCTCTTGCTCGCGCAGCCGTTGACCGTGGCGAGATTTCACCTAGCGAAATCATAGGACACAAGGACCAGAACAAACTGACTAGAGTTATCGGATCGGACTACTACGTACAGCCTGATTTTAAAATTTACGTCGGTTACGAGCCTAGCGATAGCGTGCTTATTTGCACGGACGGTTTTTGGGAGCACGTTCGCGAAACGGAGATGTCTCACGTCCTTAAAAACTACCAAAACCCAGATGACGTACTAGCCGAAATGGAGAAATATTTACTCACTCGTTACACGGACGACTGCGACAACTATACGGCACTTTTGTTGCGCTTTGTTAGCGAAGAAAATACGGAAAATCAGGAAAACGTCACGGAAGAATAAAACCAAATGACAAAAAGAAAGAACAACGATATATGTCTTTTTTGTTTTGGCACTCTAAATAGCGATAGGGTGTGCGTTTCGTGCGCAAAAAAAGAAGACGTTTCGCCTACGCCTGCTCATCACTTAAAACGCAGGACGGTACTGCAAAAACGATACGTAATCGACAAAGCAATTGGCGAAGGTGGTTTTGGTATTACTTACCGCGCGTGGGACGTACAAACAGGCAAAAAAGTCGCCATCAAGGAATATTATCCTAGTGGCTACGTTACACGCGATCCACGTTCGGACAAAGTCATTATTAACTCAAAACAAAACCACGCCCCCACGAATCGCGGACTAAAACGCTTTATCGACGAGGCGCAAAACTTATCAAAAATCACCGACCACAGCGGTATTGTTGAAGTTCTAAATTTCTTTTCAGCCAACTCAACCGCTTACATAGTTATGGAATTTTTGGACGGAATTTCGCTCAAAAGTTACGTCAAGCGCAAAGGAAAACTTACTGCTCCCGACGCTTTCACCATCTTAAAACCCGTTATTTTATCTTTGCGCGGACTACACGCGACGGGACTTATTCACCGTGATATTTCGCCCGATAACGTGCTTATCACTCGCGAAGGTGAAGTAAAACTTATCGACTTTGGCGCAGCGAAACACTCTAACGGTGACCGTGACGACGCGTCTATCGTTCTTAAACAGGGCTTTGCACCCGAAGAACAGTATCGTGCTACGGGTGAGCAAGGGCCTTGGACGGATATTTATGCGCTAGGCGTTACGCTATACTACTGTATGACGGGAATAATTTTGCCCGAAAGTATTCAGCGTATTTATGAAGACACCGTTGTTCCGCCCTCAAAACTAGGCGTTGAAATTCATCCAAAAGCCGAACAAGCACTTATGAAAGCGCTTGCCGTTTTTGCCAAAGATCGCTACAAAATGATGGATACTCTAATTGACGACCTTTACGGCGAAAATGATTATTACGCTTTCTCATCCGTTCGCAAGGACGCTGCAATGAGCGCACGTCAAGGCTCGCGCGAACACGAAAAAAAGAGTGAAAACACCGCGTCAATGAGTGCGCGCGACACTAAAATTCAAAGAACTCGCACCGCTCAAAACATAAGAGATCGTTTAGGAATTGTCCACGTTACTTCTACCGAGAAAACAGAAAAAACAGATCAATCGGAAAGAGTATCTGATGATATAAGATACAAAAAGGTAGAACGCAAATACGACAAATCCTTCCCTGAAAAATTAGCGCAAAAATTCAAACTAAAATAACCTTTAAAAGCAAACAAACGAACCCTATTCGGATTCGTTTGTTTTTCTTTTACCTATCCTAAAATATTAGCCATTTACATCAAAATGAACGGGTACGTCCACGTCCGTTTCGATATTTTGTTTACTTTCGACGTTATCGGTTTTTTGCTGAAGTAACGATGGCTTAGGCGTTTTATCGCTCTTATTTTCAATTACGTTTTTACTAGACGCATACGCCTCTAGATGCTTTTTCACACTCTCGTACGTAGCGATAGAAAGCGCACCATACATAACCGAACAAGATGCAATATACCCAAAATCAAGCGCTAAAAAGTCAAACTTTGCGCACACAAGCGTCACTAGCGTTTCTAGCACAAACGCAACGACGACGGGCAAAAAGGTTATATTTTTAGTAACAACCGATTTGTCAATTCCCGACTTTTGCGCTAAATCGTTTGCCTTTTTGACGATAGGCTTTTTAATCAAGTTTACGATTAAAATCGTTGCAACGACAATAGACGCGCAACGAAATCCATAGGTCGTAAAAAGATTGCGAATACTATTAATAATGCTTTCCATTTTCTCTCCTTCCCCTCCCACTCCTATCCCTTTTTAATAGTGAATTATCTTCCGAACTCGTTATAGAGTTTATAGTAATAAGCATCCGACAAATAAATGCGATAAATAGGATTTGCGGTTACTTCCGTTTGCGCTTGCATAGGCGAAAGCGTAAGCAGTTTATCACGCAACACGCTATAAACTTGTTGATACTGCGTGTCCTGCTCGTGCTCGGTCAACTTATTCTTTAACGCATCCTCAGTCTTCTTCTGACTAAGCGCTTGAGTGTAAAGTTCCGACTCGGCTTTCTTGCGCTTGATTTCTTCTTCGCGTTCCTTTTCGGTAAGCGAATTATTGTATTTTACGACCTCAGTCTGCTTTTTTAAACTTTCTTCTTTCAGTTTATCAATTTGCTCGGTAAGTCGCGCCGTGTAAGCCACGTTAAAATCATCAAGCGCCTTTTGCTTTTTCACTTCAAGCATAGCAATCTCGTTGTCAATTTCGCGCATTTTTTGTTCGTGCTCACGCTCAAGCGCGCTCTTTTCCTTCGCCTTTTCGCCTTCAATCGCCGATACGGTGTTGACGGCTATGGACGATCGTGCTAGTCCACGTTTAAGCGCGTCGTTACTTGCGCTCTCCACCGCCATTTCATAAGCATCAGAAAGACTTTTTAGCATCTTTTCATAACTTTCGTCATCTTTCTTCTTTTGCGTGGAATACTTTTCAAGCAATGCCGAAATTTCATTTTCAATCGACTGCTCGCCTGCCTGTTTGTAGTCGGCAAGGACTGCGCCTGCACTTTTTTCGATTTGCTCGTCGGTAGGCGGAGTATAATCAAGTCGCTCATACTCGTTACCCTTTGAAATTTCAGGCTTTTGCGGAAGTAAATTTTTATCCGTTATCGCGTTTATCTGCTCAATCGTGTCCGTGTAATCAATCGTCGGATCTTTGCCCTGCGTCTTGTTTATCACGTCGCGAATATACGTTCCAATATCCATTGTTAATTTCTCCTTGTTGTTTTAGTTCGTAATAATAAAGTCTGCGGACGTGTCGGCGAACAATTGATTTTAATCGCCTAATTCTAGTTTTGTTCATAAGTATAATCTCCGCGTCTGTGTAAAAGTCCGTTATCAAGCACAAAACAGTCGTCCGCATAACTGATAATTTGTCCCGTGGAAAATAAGGGCTGTTTGGAGTTAGCAGGTATCACCTTGTAAACAAGCGCGCCAGCTATCGCCATCACAAAACCCGTATCGCCCTGTGCATTTACTCTTGCGCTACTGACACGGCACTTTCCTAAAGCTATCTCGTTGTCTGAAAAAAACATTTTTATCCTCCTAATCTCACGGTAACGCTAACGTTCATTGAACTACTAGAGGGCGTTGTGCCTACAATCGCGCTGTAACTTATTGACGCACCTGACGCTAGATACGGGAAATACAGCCTTGTTCCGTAAGTAGTCAAGTAAACCGTCTTTACACAATCTTCGTACAAAAACAGCAAATAGTCACCTAAGTTCGCGATATCTATCGGGGGATTAAACGTCCCGTCAAAATAAAGGTTTAGTCTACTTTTTGCCGTGCCTGCGGTAAAGTCAATTCTCTTTATCGCATCACCTTCGCAAACCGTAAGGATTTCTTCGCAAATCATAGGATACTCCGCCGTGCCCGACGTCATATAAATTTTTGACGTACCTTCTACGTGCTGGACGCTTATTCTATCCATTGACGTATGGTGTAGTATCATAAAGCAATCTTTGATATCCATTAGCGTTATGGACGAAGAAGACAATACGCTACTTAGCGCACTAACAATACGGGCGTTTTCACCCAAAAGCCCTTTTGCTCTTGTAACCCTAGGCGACTTATTTGCAAGGGCAATATACCACAAGTTTACTCGTTTCATAAAACCCTTTTCGTTCATTTCCACACGTTCGTCTAGTGTAAGCGTTTGTCCGTCGTAAACTAAAAAATCCACTCCGGTCGCATCTCTTGATGCTATAAGATAGGTCGCGCCGTTTTTTACAACCGCAACTTCATAGGGAACATAGCCGTCAAAAACGTGTTTCGTCGCTACGCCCGACTGAAACATATAACCTACGAGTTGACCATTTCCCGCCATAAAAAGCGAGCCGTCACTACACAAAAAGCAAAACTCGCCGTGACGTTCACACTTATACAACGCGTTTGCCTTTCGGTTGTAAAAATTATATACGGTCACTTCCTTTTTACCACAAACAGCCATATACGTACCCGTTGGTTCGTGCAAAAACTTAGCATTTCGCTCCACCCTTTGCTCCATAATAGATATGGTATCGGCAGTAGCAAGTTCGGGGTATTTTAGGGACGTATAGTTACTTACGCTTTCTCCGTCACTCGTTACCGACGTAACGTAACTTAGATTTTTTACAATCAAATCTACGCTTTGCGCCGAAGACACCGTACCTGTATAATTGTTAGTTCTCCAACCGGAAATATAGTGCGCGCGCATCACGGGAATTTCATCCATAAGCACTAGCACTTCGACGGGAACAGTACTTCCAAAATTACCTTTTATTAGGATATTGTTCCCACTTAGTTCTATCGTCGCATTTACTTTTTTGCTAACGTTAGACGTTGACCTAAATATAGGCATATTCGGGTGATCGTTTTTACCACTTGCAAGTTTAAAAGTCTTACCCACTAGCGTTTCACTTCCCAAAAGCGCCTTTACAAATAGGTTTTCGCCACTAACAAACTGCGTTGCACTAGCCACTTGTTCAACGTACATTTCCACTTTGATAACAATATTTTCGCCCGCAATCTTTTCAATCGCATCAAACGTGACGTAGTTTACAATTTCACTACCGTCACTCAATCCACTTAGCCCCATTTCGCTAATGCTTTGGCCGTTTGAAACTTCCTTTTCAGTAACGCAGGCATAATATACTGCAAACAGCGTACCAAACTGAGCGTTAAAGTTATGCTCACCTAAACTCGCAGGCAAAACTGCCACCTTTGAGCCAAGCGCATAACCATTTCTTGCACTTGCGTTACCTACCGCAATAAACGAGCCGTAAGTGTTTTCGCTCATAACGGTTTTTAATAAATTATCTAGCACCGCGTTATGTACACTTACCGTCTTTTTTCCGTTAGTTATCGTAAAACGGTTATGTACGTGGGTTGTCGTTTTATTATTTTGTGACATAATTTCTCCTTTTTTAACTACCAAACGCTATTATCAAAGCAAGCGAAATAACGTCAGTTCTTTTCTCGCTAGTAGTAGCGTTCTTCATCACCGAGCGTTGTCCGTCGTAAAGAATTAACGTAGGTTTTGATGCGTTTTTCACAAAAGAAAGCGAACTACATTTTATTGCACTCTTTACGAGAAGTGGCTGACTTTTTCCACCATTTCCATCCACTCTGACGACGTAAACTTTGCCCTTTTCGCAATAAGCGACAATCAAGCATCCATCACAAGAAGTGATTGCACTACTTTCGCTATTCGTGGCAACCACCTGAGTAAATACTCCACTCATATTATTATCCACCACTCTTACGAAAGTATTGCCCGATCTATCCGTGTAGCAAAAAGCATACCCACTTCCCCAAGCGGTTACGTCGCCACTTTTCCCCGT
Source organism: Pumilibacteraceae bacterium (assembly GCA_045658145.1). Lineage (GTDB taxonomy): Bacteria > Bacillota > Clostridia > Christensenellales > Pumilibacteraceae > UBA10677. The sequence goes on along the minus strand of JAZOUI010000099.1, from coordinate 3,958 downwards.
TCCCAAAAAATACGGCGAAGTAAGAACAAAATTCTCTTCGCTAAAAAAATACACCTTTACGTCGTCGTTTTCACAAGAAACAAGCACCCACGTATCACCGCATTTTTCCAAACTAGCACTTCCATTGCTCTTTTGAAGATTGACGGATGCGCCCAAGCAAAGCACTTGAACGCTCTCTAAAATCATATTCGCGTCACAGGAGACCGACAAACTAGCATTGCCCGTAACAAAAGCCGAACACATAATGATTTTTTCAGTAATTTCGCCCTGCTTAAAATTAACTTCGCTAACGCCTGCAACCAAGCCGTTAACGAGCAAACAAAACCTTTCACTAACGTCCGTATTCGCACGCAAAACTGCTTTTGCTATAATAGTAACTGCTCCGTTTGCGCTTACTTGCGTAACGTCAAAAACGCCTTGTCTTAAATCGAACGAGGGGCTGACCGTAAAACTAGAACATTGATTTTTGTCCATAACAGATATTGCGTTTAATCTACGCTCGATATCTTCGGTTTTTAGATATGCAATTTTTCCGTAGTCCATATTGCCCCCTAGCGATTACTTGACGAAAACACAAGCGACATGCGCGAAACGTGCGCATTATCCCCTTCGCAAATCACGTCTAGTCCTATTCTTTTACCCGAAAAACAAACTGTTTTTCTTTGCACTTCGCTCTTTCCTTTTACGCTCACGGTTTTAGTTTTTTTATCGTTTTTAAGCACGAGTTTACAATCCGACTGAGTAAACAGCGTGATTTCGCGTACACGCTTATTCCCAACAACGCCCATATCGGTTTTGGGAATAGACCACTTCTTTTTTAATGAAACGCCCATATTTTTGCCGTTCACAACAACTTTGCCTATCGTGCCGTTAGCCATTACGCTAAAAACTTGGTCGTCAATTCTGCAAAAATTCACAACGTCAAAACCACGCGAAAGTGCATATTCGCCACTTTCAACGGTATAAACAAGCAAAGCGTTATTCGCCAAAGTAGAATTCTCGTCGCCTACGTACTCGCCGTCAAACGTGCGCTTGAACGACAAATAATATTTTCCACCCGAATAAGTAGAACAACATTTTTCGCCCGATTCAAACAGTCCGTCTAAACTAGGTAAAATTTTATGCGTCGATGCTCCGTCAAAAGCGTAAAGTCCGTCTTCAGCCAAGAAAATTATTCTGTCCCCACACAAACACACCGAACCAGGAAAAATCTTGCCACTCGAAACAAAAAGATTGCTTACCGAAAAATCGGTTTGCGCTCCGTATGCGCTAATTCTAGAAATTCCATAGTCACGAAAAACGTAAACGTAGCCAAGATAACTTATAACTCGGTTTAACGCGCCACGCTCGTCAATGAGTTGAATAAATCCACCACCCGAAAGGGACGCATCCCAATTAGTCGGGTCAAGGTCATCTGAAAACCATACGCAATTTTTCTCGCCTGCCGTAGTAACGAAAAGTCGTTCGTAGTGCAAAGCAAGCGACGTGATAGAAGGCGCGTTTTCCACTTTGTAGGGGACTGAACTGCCGTCATAAACGTACATACCTGACTGCGCCGAGCAAATAAGCAAAACGTCGTTTCCATACAAACGGTAATTTATAAACTTCGCATCCAGCAAAAACACGTCGCTAAGTTTTTCCCAATTACTCTCTTTTAGTTCGTACAAATATCCGTCCGCGCTTATCGCGATTACACGGTTATCGGGCGCATTATTATCAAGGTCATACCTAACAAAAAGCCACAAGGTTTTTACACCTATTCTGCTTAGTTCATCTGCTCTCTCAATACCATAACCGTCCGTCAAAACGCCCTTTGAAAATATAAAGTTATAACACTCTTTTGCAACCGACGGATTCATTACACTTTCATCCAAAGCGTAATTTACACCAGCAGAAAAGTTGGGGATTTTAATACGAGTTTTACTTAACGAGCCATAACGTACCCTTCCGTTTCGCATTTACGCCCACCTCCGTCTCTTAATCTTTTGCTCCTTTTTGACTTTCGTCACGATGCTTAGCGCATCGGTAAAACGTTGCTCGAAAATGCTCGCCTCCTCTGCCATACCCGAAATAATACTGTATTCACAAGCAATGCCGTAAGCAATTACTCGTTCGCTAGGACTGTTCTTTTTAAATGGCAATTCATCGTCAATCCCTACGTTTTCAGGTAGGTACGAATACTCGATTTCATATTCACCGTCAGCGATCATAATCCTATCGTAAAATTCACGAAACGCGACTTTATTGCCCCACTTATCCGTAATCGAGTAAACGTCAACAACGCGTTTATTAAGCGCAACATATTCTATCGCGCCACCCTTTACCACAACGCTTTCTCGCACTTTTAGCGGTACCCAATCTGATGCGATTTCACTAACGACAAGATTAGCGCAACGGAGCAAAAGTTCTTTTTCATGCTCTTGTTCATCATCACCAGTTTCTCCCGATTCAATAAGTTCACTTACTTCTTCAAGACCTAAAAACATCGATGCGTAATAAATAGCAGTTTTTAATTTCATTTTTCCTCCTGATTAAATCAAGAGCGCCCGAAATAAGCACGAGCGCTCTACCTTTTTACGGCAACGAAGAAAAAACTCTCTCCGTCGCCTTTTCCACTTCTTTTACTGTTTGCCAAACGTTTTTCTTGCGCAAAATCTCGTTTTCTTTTTCCGTTTCGCGCAAAAACTCGTCCATTCTTTCTCGGCGTGATTTTTGCACAAGGACAAGCGTTCGTCCATCTAATTTGTCGTACGGCACAACGAGCGCAAGCGTATTCCCTATTTGGCCACGGTGATGCACTTCATACCTTTTCTTTTCGTAAGAATAAAACGTAAAATACTGCTCGTCAATTTCCTTTATTCGCTTTGCAATATCGTACAAATCATTTACGACTTCGTAGCCCTTGCCTATCATTTTTACGCCTCGGTAGTAAATCCGGTAAGTTTTGCCTGACCGTTAGGACGAGAACAAATAAGGTCGCAGTACTTCACAAGCGTAGCCGTATAAGTAGGCTTACCTTGGGTTTGACGCAAAATCTTGCCGTTTTCGTTTTCAAGATATCTCCAGTCGCAAAGTTGATGAAGTTTAAACGCCGAAGTATCGAGAAGATACATAGTACCGTCTTCAATAAAACGGTCGTAAACAAAGGGAATACCATTATACGAAAGCGTCTTGTATCCACCCGAAAGTTCCATAACATCCACGTTACGCTTGAACTGTTTCATATACTCTTGATAAGCATACTTAACGTCCGCAGACACAGCAATAAAATCAACGCTAGAGTTCGCATTGTATTCAAGTCTGTCAATAGCCTTTTGAATAGTAATTTCATCAATGCCAGCATTTACAGCCTTTTCATAAGGCGCAAGGAAAGGATATGCACTTCTATCAAGTCCGTAAAGCGATTTACTCTTGTCAAAGATTGCGCCAAGACCGGTAATTTCCTTATCTTTACTTCCCTGGATATACATAACGTTTCCTTCGGAAATGCTAGCGTTTACCGTGCCCGCAAAAGTTACGGTGTTGTTGTCACGATTGACATAAGCGATACGAAGACCGCTAACAACCAAACTTCCACCTGCCGTATAAACGTCAACAACCATACCTTCGATAAGGTTACGCGTAGAAGATACGGGATATGCGCCACCTGAAAGTGCACTTACTGAGCAAAGTTTACCGCTACCGTCGCCGTAAAGCATTCTGCCCAAATTAAACTTTGATGCGGAAAGCAAACTTTCAAGTTCGCTATTAAGTAGATCAGTAAACGCGCCCTTGCCGTCAGCCGATGCACGAATTGCCTTGTCCGAAATTTCAATTTGACCATAAAGGTTTTTAAGCGTGGATACAAACTGAATATAGTTACTGCCGTACGCGCCAGGAAGGTTGCCCGATTCGTCGCCTGCGCCGATACCGCCATTGATGCCCACTCTCGCCGCGGTACGAACGTCTTTACCCCAAA
>JAZOUI010000098.1:0-6289 GCA_045658145.1 Pumilibacteraceae bacterium | reverse complement strand
CGTAGAAAATCCGTCGCCAAAGATAGGACTTTTTACAAATCTTTCGAGCATCGTGCTCCAAAGCGCCCATCTACCTCTACCCGAAACACCGATGTTTAAGAAATAATCAAACAAAACGGCAAACTTGCCCGTCACTATAAGCACAAGTAAAGCAAGCACACCTATGCCCACGGCAACAAGAAATACCGTGCGCATAATCTTTTTGCTATTGCCCTTAAAACAACAGAATATCACTCCTAAAATATAAACGATTGCGCCCACCAAAAGTCTCATACGGCTAAGCGTTAAGTATATTGCCCCTGCAAACGCAGTTGCAACAAGAAGATAAATCCAGCCTTTTTTCTCTTTTGATGCAAACATAAAGCACGCAGGCATCATAATCGCAATCATCTCGCCTGCGGAATTAGAAACGTAACCACCAAAAAGCAACGTATCTTTCCAAATCCAGTCAAGCGGTTGCCACATAACGTAGTTGTTTAAATAGAAAGCAAACACTTGCATCGAAATGCACGCCCCTGCCACAATACAACAAAAAGCAACGTAGGAAATGTTATCTTCTCTTTTTTGCATTGTTGCCGAAAAGTACAAGTAGAATACAAACAACGTTACAAACATAAAAATAGACACGATAAAGTTGTTCATATCGTAGTTTGTGGTAAAAATTCCTGCCAAAAACATTGCTCCACACAAAAGGGCAATACCCACCAAAAGTTTTTTGCCCTTAAGTGCGCCTTCTTGTCTATTTCTTATAAAGCCGATAATAAATCCTATAGCTATTACCAAGGCGATAACAACCAAAAAAGCAATAACCCACGGCTGAGCGTAATAATCGCTATTACCATCTCTTCCAGGCGAATTTTGAGAAGAAATACAACTAACAGCAGTAAGCGCAATAGGAATAATAGGACGAGAATCATTATGGAATATGCAAATTACGCAAACGCCTACGGCAACCATCAAAAAGCCTACCATATCAAGCGCAAGTTGCCCACAAACGAACATTATTACAGCAAAAACACAAGGAAACCAACGTCCGTCTAAAAACGCACGCAATTTTTCAATAGCACTTTTTTCAACCACTTTTTCCATAAGCCACTCTCTTAAAAAATGAAAACCTATTAATTTCTAACGCCGGGCGCATCTTTACGATATTCACTAGGAACAATAGTAAAAATCATATCCGTAGTCTCTTTAACTTTTTCACTAAACGCCAAACGCGAAAGTTCGGCAAGTTGCGCGTTAAAAACGCTTACGTCAATATCGTCAAGTTTATTTACAAAAACGCCTTCGTGTGCGGTATTATCAACCGATTCAGTATCATAACGAAGTTCTTCGAACATCTTCTCGCCAGGACGAAGTCCGGTAATTTCAATAGGAATATCCACTTCAGGCACAAGTCCGTTAATGCGGATAAGGTCGCAAGCAAGGTCGTAAATATACACAGGCTCGCCCATATCAAGCACGAAAATTTCACCGTTATTAGCAAATGCGCCCGTCTGCAAAACAAGGCGTACTGCCTCGGGAATAGACATAAAGTAACGCTTAATGTTTCTATCGGTAAGCGTAATAGGACCGCCTTCTTTTATCTGATTCAAGAACACGGGGATAACGCTTCCGTTCGAGCCGAGAACGTTACCAAATCTTACCGCAGCCATTTTCATATTGTACGTTTTACCACGCGTTTCGATAAGCATTTCAGCAATACGCTTGCTTGCGCCCATAACGTTAGAGGGGTTAACCGCCTTATCGGTAGAAATAAGCACGAACTTGCTTACCCCTGCTTTTTCAGCGCACTCAATTACGTTAAGCGTACCAAAAACGTTGTTCTTTATTGCCTCAGTAGCGGAAATCTCCATCATCGGAACGTGCTTATACGCCGCCGCGTGGAACAAAATATCGGGACGATATTGTTCAAGCACTTCTATCAGTTTATCACGCTCACGCACCGTACCCATAACCAACGTGTAACGCGAAGTGTCGTACTTTTTAGAAAACTCTTGATCAAGGAAAAACATTCCGTTTTCGTGTTGGTCGAAGATAATCAAGTGCTTACATCCAAAGTTAAGCGCCTGACGGCAAAGCTCCGATCCTATCGAACCTGCTCCGCCCGTAACCATAACTACTTTATCCTTAACCGAAACGTCCATAAGTTCCTGTTTTACAACGAACTCGTCACGGCCCAAAAGTTCTTCTATCTTAATGTCACGGAGCGACTTAACGCTGTTCGTCATTTCGTCAGCGTTGGTAAGATAGGGCATAATTTTAATAGGAAGATTAAATTTTGCACATACCCCGTAAATACGACGAAGTTGCGATTTTGTAATGCTCATAATCGCAATTACGAACGCCTCGGCATCGTGCTTTCTAACAATTTTTTCTAGATCATCAACGCTACCTTCTACCGATACGCCATATACTTTCTGACCAAGTTTTGCAGGGTCGTCATCCACGATTGCAACGGGAATATATCCCTCGTGCACGTTGTTGATAAAACGGTTTATAACGAGCGCGCCCGTATATCCTGCGCCTATTACGATAGTACGCTTGATTCCATTTTTACCTTTTGCGTCCATAAGGTGACGGATATGACTAAACACGTGACCTATTCCGAAGAAGAAACGAATACCGCCACTTATCATTGCACTAAAAATCAAGAACATTATGATAATCGGCACCCAAACTTCAATTTCGACCATCCATTGCAAAATAATTTTGCCGATAAATAGTATCACGAAAGTGCATAGATACGCCAACAAGAATTTAGTAAATTCTACTTTGCCCGCATATTTCCAGATTGAATTGTAACAATCCAACAACACTAACATTATTACCAAAGTAGACACGCTTACCGTAGCAATAATCATTTCGTTATTTAAATAGCCGTTCGGGAGTGACGCATCCACCTTAAAGAACATAATTGTTCTTGCGATATAATACGCTAATACAGCAGATGCAGCGTCCACTAAAAGCATAGCAATTATTCTTACAAATCGCCATAACTTGCTATGATTGTTTTTTCGTTTAAATTTTTCCATTCCTAAATCCTCATTTGTCCCGTGCAAAAAGTTCCCTTGCTTAGCCACTATACACACGCATAGCGCGTATAATATTATAATATAACTTCTTTATTATACTCTTATATTTGTCACTTGTCAAACAAAAAGCAATCATATACCGAATACATAAAAATGATTGACTAAATTTATCTTTAACTTTTTATAATCTTTTTTGACAAAATTTTTGTAGGTTTTTATCGAAAAATAAACAAAACGGCGCAGTACGTACCACGCCGTTTGCATTTATTTAATTACGTTATACACCAACGCTCTACCTAACGGTTTGTCATTAGAGATAGTTGTACTGCTCATAAATTTTTCTTCTGCTTTATCCAAAAGAAGGCTATTAGACGTAAAAAGTGTAGCAATAGTTTCGCCTGTCTTTACCCTATCTCCACACTTTTTAGCGAGCAAAATACCTGCGCTAAAATCAATCGCGTCTTCTTTTTTGTTCCTTCCTGCGCCCAAAAGCAAACTCGTTTCGCCATATCCTTCGGTGTTTACGCTATAAATATATCCGTCACAAGGTGCTTTTACTTGTCGCGAATACTTGGCAACAGGAAAAAGAGAAGTATCGTCTACCCACGTTTCGTTACCGCCCTGCGCGCTAACCATTTGTTTAAACTTTTCAAGCGCGCTACCGCCAATAATCGCTTTTCTCGCCATTTCTCTACACTCGTCAACGTTGCCCTTTCCTACCAAATTGAGCATATATGCCGATAGTTCAGTGCAAATTTCTAGCAAATCTTTAGGGCCGTTTCCTTTAAGTGTTTGTATCGCCTCAATCACTTCAAGCGAGTTACCTATTGCAAAACCAAGGGGTACGTCCATATCCGTTACGAGCGCAACAATCTTTTTGCCCGCCCTTTTGCCTATGTCCACCATGCACCTAGCAAGTTCTTCACTTTTATTTACCGACTTCATAAACGAGCCACTACCCGTCTTTACGTCAAGCACAATGCAATCATCTCCTGCCGCAAGTTTTTTGCTCATTATAGAAGATGCAATTAAGGGAATACTATCAACAGTAGCAGTCACGTCACGGAGCGCATATAATTTTTTGTCCGCCGGTGCTAGCGTCGCACTTTGCCCAACGATAGCAAGGTTTGTGCTTTTAACAATGCTTTCAAAACGCTCTATCGTCATCTCTACGCAAAATCCATCAATGGATTCAAGTTTATCCACCGTACCACCCGTATGGCCAAGCCCACGTCCACTCATCTTCGCAACCGTAACGCCCAGCGAGGCAACGATAGGCGCAATAACAAGTGAAGTTTTGTCACCTACACCGCCCGTCGAGTGTTTGTCAACGCGTAGCCCTTCGCCTGCCTTTACGTCAAGCACTTCTCCACTATCACGCATTGCTAACGTTAGGTCGGTAATTTCACGTCCATCCATACCGTTAAAATATATCGCCATACAAAGCGCACTAGCCTGGTAATCGGGAATCTCACCCTTAGCGTACCCTTCCACGAAAAAATAAATTTCTTCACGGCTTAATGCCAATCCATCTCTTTTCTTTTTAATAATATCGTATACTCTCATTTTTGCACCTTTCAATTTTCTTTTCTTTCATTATACAATAACCCACAAACAAAAGCAATAATTTCACATATTTTTTAAACAACTTTCATTAAAACGGTTGCTTTTAAAAGTACAAAGTGTTATCATATTTATAATGCGGAGTTTTCGCATCAATAATTATTATAAGGAGTGAAAACAGTATGAACTCACATTTCGACAGTCTTTCAGACGTTGAAAAACAACTGCAAACGGACCTAAACAACGGTTTAAGTCAAGACGAATGTTTACGCCGTCAGGAAAAATACGGCAAAAACAAACTTGACGAGAAAAAGAAGAAAACTCTTTTTGCTCGCCTTATGGAACAATTTTCCGACGTAATGATTATTATCCTTCTTATCGCCGCGGCAATTTCGCTTGGCGTTGCGATTTACGAAGGCGTTACGCACGGATTTAACGTGGTTGAGATGGTTGAACCCTTCTTAATTCTCGCAATCGTACTAATCAACGCGATAATGGGCGTCGTTCAAGAAAGCAAGGCAGAAAAAGCGTTAGACGCGCTTAAAAACATGTCTGCACCCCACGCGCGTGTTATTCGTGGCGGAGTCGAGAGCATTATCCCCTCTGCTGACCTCGTGCCCGGTGATATCATCAAACTTGAGGCAGGCGACTTCGTTCCTGCAGATGCGCGCCTTGTAAAAAGCGTAAACCTTAAGTCTGAAGAATCTGCTCTTACGGGCGAATCCGTTCCTTCTGAAAAGTTCGCTGACGCTGAGGTTAAAGAAAAAGCGCCTATCGGCGACAGAACTAATATGGTTTTCTCGGGTTGTTCTATCACTTACGGCACGGCTGTTGCTGTCGTAACGGCAACGGGTATGCAAACCGAAATGGGCAAAATCGCTAATATCCTTGCGAACGAAGAAGAAACCAAAACTCCCCTTCAACAAAAACTCGCAAAACTTGGAAGTTTGCTCGGCGTACTCGTTCTTGGCATTTGCTTTGTAATGTTTACAGTTCAGATCATTCGTGACGGATTTAGTTTCAACAATATCATAAGTGCGTTTATGTCTGCAATTTCCTTAGCGGTATCCGCTATTCCCGAAGGCTTGCCTGCAGTAGTAACTATCGTTCTTTCCATCGGCGTTCAGCGTATGGTAAAGAAAAACGCGATTATTCGTCGTCTCCCTGCCGTTGAAACGCTGGGTAGCGCGTCCGTAATTTGCTCAGATAAAACGGGTACTCTTACTCAAAACCGTATGACGCTTGTTAAAACTTACGTTGACGGTGGCGACATCATTGACTTTAACGGAAACGCTGAAGGCGAAACGTTCAAGATGCTTTCTTACGGTTCGCTCTGCTCGGACGGTAAAGTAGTTTTTGAAAACGGCACTGAAAAGCATATCGGCGATCCTACCGAAACTTCTATCGTACTCGCTGCGCACAAGGCAGGTGGTGTTCAGGACGAACTTAACGCAAAGTGTCCGCGTGTTGCCGAACTTCCCTTCGACTCTGACCGTAAACTTATGACCACCGTTAATATGATTGGCGGAAAGCCCGTTGCAATCGTTAAAGGCGCGTTCGACGTAATCGCGCAAAGAACGGTAAAAGGCGATATCGAAAAGGCGCGCAAGGCGTGCGACGAAATGAGTTCTAACGCACTCCGCGTTTTGGCAATCGCATACAAGGAACTTGACGAAGTTCCCGAAAACCCC
>JAZOUI010000097.1:0-2038 GCA_045658145.1 Pumilibacteraceae bacterium | reverse complement strand
TCAGTTGTTCTCCTCTTTGATTTTTTCGGCTATTTCGCCTAGTTTATTTAGCCTGTTTTTAAGCGTGCTTTTGCTTAGTCCCAAGTAATCGGCTAAGTATGAAAAACTCTCGTCGGGGTATTCTAATCTTGCCTTAGCAACTACTTGTAATTTTTCAGGCAAGGATGCTAGTCCCACCTTTTTCTCGATATAACGTATGCTTTCGTTTTGTCGAACGGATGCGTTTACCGTCTTTGAAATATTAGCAATTTCGCAGTTCGTACGACGGTTTGTATCGCGTCTAAACTGACGAATAATGGACTCGGAATTAAGTTCTAACATTGCCTCTGACGCGCCCATAAGTGCAAGCACGTCACTAACGCCTTCAACGTCTTTGATATAAACGACGTGTTTTTCTTTTCTTTCCGTAAGTTTTGCTTTTATTCCAAAGCGCATCAAAAGTTTTAGTATATCTTGAGCAAGCGTTTTGCTACTAGGTGCAATTTCAAGATGATATCCACCGTTAAGCGACATACTGCCTGCGCCCAAAAATGCACCGCGAATATAGTTAACCGCACAGCAATCTTCCTTAATTAAAGGGGTACGTATGCCTCTTTCAACGACCAACTCACCGTCGTCACTCTTTGAAAATATCCCCAGCCAAGCAAGCGCAGGGAGCAAATTTTCGCCCGATAAAACCAAGTTGCCCGACTTCGATTCTGCTTTTACACCCGTACCGAAAAGGTCAAGCAAAATCGCTTTGATTTTTTTAGGGAAAGACTTTGTAGGCACGGACAACGTAACTTTCATTCCGCTACGCGAAAAAATCAGCGAGCCACAAGTATGCACTATCGCTGATAAAAATGCGCGCTTACAGCAATCCGTACTGAACGAAAGCGCAGATATTTCGTTTTTTGCACAAAGCGAATATCCGTCCATTTTACTCCTTATAAAGTCCCTTCTTCTTTCTACTTCTAAACTTTGGTAATTTTTCCCAGTTGGCGATTTGCTCGAAAGGAATTCCTAATCTTTCAACAACAGCCATAGGCACGGAGAAGTCGCCCACTCTTCCTGCCGAGTGCGCATCAGAATTACAAATAAACTGCACTCCTTCTTGCGCCATTTTTTCTATATCACAATCTTTCATTGATACGCGTTTGCCGTTAAGTTCTACGTACGTTCCGTAGTGCTTGCACGCGCGCGCCACTTCTACGGCATCTGCTTTTATAGCGTGATTAATGTGCGAAACGATATCAATATCGTAATTCTCAAGTGCTTTTAAATAGGCGTCCGTATTTCTCTTGATGAGTTTTGCCGAACTTTTAGTTTCACTTCCACCAAAAAGGAAGTTGGGCAGGAAAAATTTCGCCATATCGGACGGCCGATCGGGCATAACGAATTTATGGTAGCCACAAATTACTAAATCAAGATTGTCCATATCGCTAGGCAAAATGTCCGCCTTACCAAAACGCGAACTAAGGTTAGTTTCAAGTCCAAGATAAATCTGAATTTGTGGATACTTCGCTCTTACTTTTTGGGTGTCGGCGTGCATATATTTCCAGTCCATATGGCGCACGTTATACATCATATGGCGAAAGCCGTGGTCGGTAATCGCCACTTCTTTCAATCCTATCTCTACGGCACGCTCAACGTTTTCTTCAATCGTTCCGTGTCCGTGTGAATAGATGGTATGCGTATGATAATCGCCCCAAAATGCCATTAAAATTCTCCCAAAAGTTTGATTTCTCTTTGTAGTTTTATACCAAAACGAGCATATACGTCCTGCTCCGTTTTTTCTATCAGGGTTAAAACGTCGCTTGCCGACGCACCCTGGTCGTTAATGATAAAGTTGGCGTGTTTTTTGCTGATATGCGCTCCGCCACAGCGCAATCCCTTTAGCCCTACTCGCTCGATATAGTATCCTGCGCCCAAGCCTACGTTCTTAAAGGTACAACCTGCGCTTTTGCCAGTAGGTTGACGGTGTTTTCTCTCTTCGCAAACAGTTCGCATTTTTTCATAAACGCATTGCTTTTCACTAAACGTAAGTTTTAGCGTTACG
>JAZOUI010000096.1:0-6869 GCA_045658145.1 Pumilibacteraceae bacterium | reverse complement strand
CCACCACCAAGGTCGTAAATGAATACCTTTTGGTTAGCGTTCTTACCCTTGTCAAGTCCGTAAGCAAGCGCCGCTGCGGTGGGCTCGTTAATAATTCTCTTTACTTCAAGACCTGCAATTCTACCTGCGTCCTTGGTTGCTTGACGTTGCGAGTCGGTAAAGTAAGCAGGAACGGTAATTACCGCCTCCGTTACTTTCGTACCAAGATAACTTTCAGCATCTGCCTTAAGTTTAGAAAGGATCATTGCGCTAAGTTCTTGGGGCGAGAACTGTTTTTCATCAATTTTTACCTTACGGTCAGTACCCATATCACGCTTGATAGAGATAACCGTTCTGTCGGGGTTAGCAACAGCCTGATGCTTTGCTACCTGTCCTACAAGTCTTTCGCCGTCTTTTGCAAAACCTATAACCGAAGGAGTCGTTCTTGCACCTTCGCTATTGGGGATAACTACGGGTTCACCGCCTTCAAGAACGGCTACGCACGAGTTAGTAGTACCCAAGTCAATTCCGATAATTTTTCCCATAATATTTATGCCTCCTGAAAAGATGTATTTACTTATTGATTATTACTTTGGACGCTCTGATTACTTTGTCGCCCATCTTATAGCCTTTTTGGAACACCTGATTTACCGTGTCCACTTCTTCTTCCGTTTTTGCCGGAACTTGCATTATTGCCTCGTGAAGTCTAGGATCAAAGGGTTTACCCTCCGCCTCAATTTCTTCAACGCCATAACCTAAGAGAATTTTCGTGATTTCGTCCTGTATCATTACTACGCCCTTTTTTACGTTTTCATCACTTATCATTGTAAGTGCCTGCGATATTACGTCGGTGAGGGGCAAAAACTTTGTAAGCACTTCTACCGTAGCGTCTTCGCGAATACGCTTGGATAGGTCAAGATTGCGCTTTCTATAATTGTCAAACTCCGCTTGAAGTCTTTGAGCGAGCGCAGTCATTTCGTCCGCTCTCTTTTTGTCGGGAGATTCAACTTCTTCTACTTCGTCATCCGCGCTAACGCACGCGCCTTCGTCAACGTTTTCTTCGTCATCTTCTACCAAAATTTCGTCTTGTTTCTTCTCGTCCATATTATTCCTCGTCATTTTTTTTGTCGTCGTCAACGTGTTTTCCTTCGGGGAGAAGGTTGAGCGTTTTTCCTATATAATCAAGCACGGATACAACCTTAGAATAGTCCATTCTTATCGGTCCGATTACGCCTGCATTACCTATCGTTACTCCACCAACTCGGTAGTTAGCGGTTACGATTGCGCACTCGGGCATTCCTTCTGCAATCTCGTTATCCTTACCGATTTTGATGTTAAGACTTACGTCTTCAGGGTTTTGGAGCATAGGCGCAAGTTGGTCTTTCGCCTCAAGCATCTCGAGCATTGCTCTTGCCTTTCTAACGTTAGCGTATTCGGGCTGATCAAGAATTTTCGTACTTCCTTCAAGCACGATATCACCTACGCCACCATTTTCAACGTAATCGGTGATTATGCTGATAATTGCGTGGAAAAGTTGCTCGTATTCAGCAAGAAGTTCGTTGATCATATCGTCGGGATTCATAATCTCTTCTATCGTCCTATTGTGGAAAGCCGTTGATATGAAGTTACTTGCCGTGATAAAGTATTGCTCGTTAAGATCTTCGGAAATTTCTACCGTAGCATCTTTGAGAATTCCCAAATTCGTGACGATTACAACAAGCGCCGTCGATTCGTTAAGTTTGACAATCTTGATGCTGTCCACTACTGCACTCTTAACGTTAGGAACCATTGCAACGGACGTAAGCGAAGTGATTTCCGTGATTACCTTTGCCGTATTACGAAGAATTTCATCAATCTCCGTAATCTTATGGTCAAAGTAACTGTTGATCACTTTGAGTTCACTCTTGCTGAGTTTTCTCTTAGGCATAAGTTTATCAACGTATAGCCTATACGCCTCGGCAGTAGGCACTCTACCCGCGGACGTGTGGGGCTGTTCTAAATATCCCATTTCTTCAAGTGCCGCTAATTCATTTCTAATCGTTGCTGAACTAAGATCGGGCAAGAAGTTTTGCTTAATCTCCGCGCTAGAAATGGGTTCGCAACTCACTATGTAGCTATCGACCACCGCTTGGATTATTTTTTCTTTTCTTTCGGATATTCCCATTTGCGCGTTTCTCCTTTTGTTGTTGGCAGTCTATAGCAGAGAGTTTTAACAGTTCATTGCGTTGGCTGTTAGCACTCATTAACTTTAACTGCTAAATTATTATAACTCTATTTTATGCGCTTGTCAAGAGTTTTATTACATTTTTTAAAGAAAAAAAGAAGTCCGACATAGACTTCTCTTTTAAACCGATTTACTTTAGATTATCATTATTAGACTTCAGTTAATCCTGGAGCGAAAGTGACTTGTTTGCCGTCGACGGTTGCATATACGGTCGTAGCGGTTGGATTATACACGCTGTTGCCGTTAAGGTCGATTCTAAGCGAGCGCACGGCGGTAAAATAGTCGTAAATTTCTCCGTTAGTAGCGTACCAAATATCATCCGACTCGCCAAGAACAGTTAGAATTTCTTCCAAAACTTCCCAGTTGTTATTATTGTTAAACTCGTACGAGTGTCCCCAAATATACAAAACGGGCAAATTATCGTAACGATAGTTTAAGAATTTTTTTGCACACTCTACTCCGTCTTTATGGTGACAGGTCGGGTGCCATTCCAAAAAGTTATTGGGGATATTGAAATTAAACGTAGCGTTAGTCGTACGACAAAATTTAATTCCAAGTGCGTCAAGCGTTTTTATCACTTCACTATTGTAAGTACCATAAGGATACGCGCCACCGATAATAGGCTTTTTGATTATGCCTTCCAAAAATTTACGGTCTTCGTATACGTCGCAAAGCAATTCGTCGTGATTGCATTTCTCCCAAAAGGGGTGGTTATAGCCGTGCAAAGCGACTTCGTGGCGAGTAGAAAGTTCGCGTATAAAATCAGCGGAAATCGTATCATCTCTACCGATGCGGTTCGAGTTAAGGTTATAAGTACATTTTGCGCCGTACTTATCAAAAATTTCAGTCATACGATAATCGAAAACAGGACCGTCGTCATAACTAAAAGTAACGCATCTTTTCTTCCCACCAGGAAACAAATTAAATCTAAACTTGCCGTGGATCATCTCACCAGTCCTCCCTATGACTAATTTTTATATCGTCGTAATACGCGAAATAGCGACGCTTAAACTCCGCCATTTCACGTTCTTTCTTTAATTTGGCTAATTTCTCTTTTTCCACTTTAGTACGCTCTTGTGGCGTAAGTTTTGTGGTATCAATTTTCTTTTCTTCCATTATATCAACTCCGTGATAATTGAACTCAAAAGATAAAAACCTTTGTCCGTTGCTCGTAAAAAATCGCCGTTAATCTCAACTACGCCAAGCGAGAGAAGTTTGTCAATTTGCGCCTTTTTCTCTTGTAATAAGTTACCCCACTCGCTATTAAACTCGCTAAGGTTAAGCCCACGAGAAGTGCGCAACGAAAGCATAATTTTTTCTTCTTTCTTATCAGCGTCACAAAGCGTTATCGACGTTTTATCTGCTCCGTCCAAGTACTTATGAACGCTATCAACGTTAGCGTAGCGAACGCCGTCAACGAGCGAGTGCGCCGACGCACCAAAGCCGTAATAGTTTGCGCCCGTCCAGTATTTATAGTTGTGTAAGCTTATTTTGTTATCGCGCGCAAAATTGCTGACTTCGTATCGCTCGTAGCCCTTTTGTTTTAACAGTTTCACGACTCTTTCGTAAGCGTCCGCCTGCGCATCGTCGTCCACAACGTAGCCACTTACTTTTAAGGGCGTGTTTTCTTCCACGGAAAGCGCATAAGTAGAAACGTGCGAAATGCCAAGTTCGCAAAAAAGTTTGATAGCCTTTTTTATATCTCCTTCTCTCTCTTTTGGTAATCCCAAAATCAAATCGGAAGAAATATTTTCAAACCCAAACGCTTTAATTTTTTTAATCGCACTAATAAATTTACTTACGTCGTGCGCCCTGCCGATTTCTTTTAAACACTCGTCGCTTGCAGACTGAAGTCCTATGCTAATACGGTTTACTCCCATATCCTTGCACTCAGACAAAAAGCCGTCGTCCACGCTGTCGGGGTTACACTCAACGGTAAACTCAACGAGCCCACTAGTATCGAAAACCGCGTCGATTGCGCCCTTAATTTCCGATAACATACCCCTAGCCATTACGGACGGAGTACCACCGCCAAAGTAAATCGTGTTAACTTTGGGATTATTGCTCGTTTTTGCCATTTCCGTTTTAAGACGCGCAATATATCTAGATTGTGTACTAAAATCGGGCGAAGATACGAACGCGCAATAGGCGCATTTACTTTTGCAGTACGGGAAATGAACGTACACCCCCGCTACCCTATCGCGATTAGTTGTCAAGTTTAAGCACCGACATAAACGCTTCGCTAGGCACTTCGACAGAGCCCACTTGGCGCATACGTTTTTTACCTTCCTTCTGCTTTTCGAGAAGTTTTTTCTTTCTGGTAATGTCACCACCGTAACATTTTGCAAGCACGTCTTTTCTAAGTGCTTTTACCGTTTCACGCGCAATAATTTTCGAGCCGATTGCCGCCTGAATAGGAATTTCAAACATTTGGCGCGGAATAACTTCCTTTAACTTTTCAGCAATAGAACGACCACGCGCGTAAGACTTGTCACGATGAACGATAATGGACAACGCGTCACAAATCTCGTTGTTAAGCATAATGTCAAGTTTTACAAGGTCGCTAGGCTTGTAGCCTTTGATTTCGTAGTCAAGACTAGCATAACCACGCGTACGCGATTTAAGCCCGTCGAAAAAGTCGTAAACGATTTCGTTAAGGGGAATTTCGTAATGAATTTTTACACGCGTTTTGTCGATATACACCATATCAAGATACTCGCCACGCTTTTCTTGGCAAAGTTCCATAATAGGTCCAATATATTCGGGGGGCGTGTATATATAAGCCGTAACTACAGGCTCTTCGATATGGTCCACTTCGCTTAAATTGGGAAGGTTACTAGGATTAGTTACGGTAACAACTTCCCCGTTAGTCTTTACAACCTTATAGTTTACGCCAGGCGCGGTAGTTATAAGGTCAAGATTGAACTCGCGTTCAAGACGCTCTTCTATAATTTCCATATGAAGAAGTCCCAAGAACCCGCATCTAAAACCAAAACCAAGCGCAGCGGAAACTTCGGGCTCGTAGAAAAGCGCCGCGTCGTTAAGTTTTAAGCGTTCAAGCGCGTCTTTAAGGTCGTTATACTTCGAGCCGTCAACGGGGTAAATACCACAGTAAACTACAGGCTGAACGGGTTTATAACCAGGGCAAGGCTCTTTTGCAGGGCGGCTTGCCTCGGTCATAGTATCGCCAGGGGCGGTATCCGCTACGTTTTTAATACTAGCGCAAATATAACCTACTTCGCCTGCACTCAAACTGTCCGTCGCGCTCATTTTGGGATTGAACACGCCCACTTCTACCGTGTCAAACTCTTTGCCCGTATTCATAAGGCGAATTCTCATACCTGCTTTTACCACGCCGTCCATAATGCGCACTAAACATACTGCGCCCTTATAGTTGTCGTAGAAGGAGTCGAAAATAAGCGCTTTTAAGGGGGCTGTTTCATCTCCAACGGGAGGGGGCACGAGTGCCACTACTTGCTCTAAAACTTTGTCAATGCCCACGCCTTCTTTTGCGCTAACTAGCGGAGCGTCGTGTCCGTCAATACCGATAACGTCTTCAATCTCCGCGATAACCTCGTCAGGTCGCGCGCTGGGAAGGTCGATTTTATTTATAACGGGGAGTATTTCAAGGTCGTTATCCACCGCTAAATATACGTTAGCGAGCGTTTGCGCCTCAACGCCTTGCGACGCGTCAACGACCAAAATCGCTCCTTCGCAAGCAGCAAGGGAACGGGATACTTCGTTAGTGAAGTCAACGTGACCAGGAGTATCAATAAGATTTAAGATATACTCTTCGCCGTCGTAAGTATAATTCATTTTCACGGGCGTGAGTTTTATGGTAATACCGCGCTCGCGCTCGATATCCATCGAGTCAAGAAGTTGGTCTTCCATATCACGCTTTGCAAGCGTGCCCGTTTCTTCGATAAGACGGTCGGCAAGCGTGGACTTTCCATGGTCAATATGTGCTATAATACAAAAATTTGTAATATGCGTCTGTTTACTCATAGCAATATTATACTTCAAAGCGCCAAAAAACGCAAATGCTTTTTTATATTTTTTTAAATATAAAACGCCATAACTCCCGTTATAGCGTTTTTATTTCTATTCAGTTTGGAAAAAAGGAATTAAAGCGAGCGCATTTCGTTGCTTGGTTTTAAGTTTTGTGATATAATAGTTTGTGAAAATCATATTAAGGGGATAGTTATGGATATTAAAAATTCTTGGCTTTTCAGTACTCCTATTGCACATAGGGGCTTGCACGACGAAAACGCGCCTGAAAACTCGCTACTCGCGTACGAAAAAGCGATTGAAAAAGGTTATAGCATTGAAATCGACGTGCGCCCTATTGACGACGGCACGGTAGTCGTTTTTCACGACCACACCTTAACGCGTATGACTGACCGCGACGGGTACGTTTGCAACCTTTCGCGCGCGGATCTAGACGAAATTACTTTGGCTAATTCCGACCAAAAAATCCCTACTTTTAAACAAGTTCTTGACTTTGTTGACGGCAGAGTTCCTATCCTTATCGAGATTAAAAACGAAGGCACTATCGGTGGTTTGGAAAAAAGCGTACTTGAACTGCTACAAAACTACAAGGGCGAATACGCCGTGCAGTCCTTTAACCCCTACTCGCTAGAATATTTCAAGAAAAACGCTCCGAATA
>JAZOUI010000095.1:0-4844 GCA_045658145.1 Pumilibacteraceae bacterium | reverse complement strand
CTAGGAGAAAATATGAACGTTATTTGGCTATTGATTTTATTTTTCGGAATAAGCGCAATGCTTTTCACAAACCCCGACGGCGCAATTAAAGCAATGCTTACGGGCGCTAATAATTCCGTTACTCTTGCGCTTAACCTTGTCGCAACCTATGGTTTTTGGCTAGGCTTTTTCGCCCTACTTGAACGGACGGGCATAAGCGAGTGGATAAACAAAATTATCCGTCCGCTTATACGTTTTCTTTTCCCAAACATAAGCAAGGAAAGTGAAAAATACGTTTCGCTGAACATTTCCGCTAATCTTTTAGGGCTAGGCAACGCATCCACACCTATGGGCATTAAAGCGATAAATTCTATGTACGACGGCGAAAATTATGCGACTACGAATATGATTATGCTAACCGTCATTTCAGCTACGTCCTTACAAATAATTCCATCTACTGTTATCGGTATGCGAATTGCTCACGGCTCGGCATTCCCTACATCCTTTCTTTTCCCGTCCATCGTTGCCACCGTAGTTTCTACAATTACGGGCGTTTTGCTAGTAAAACTATTGTCACGCATAACGAAAAAAGACACGAAAAAACACGCTGTATTTATGCGTGCAAAATTCAAAAAAGGTAAAAATGCCGTATGACGTCCTATGTGATTCCGTTAATTTTCCTAACCGTGCTTGTAATTTCTACAATCAAAAAACAGAACTCTTATTCGGTGTTTATCGACGGCGCAAAAAGTGCAGTTTCGCTTATGTGCGAAGTATTCCCTTTTCTTTTAGCCGTTATGATGGCGGTAGAACTTTTTAGAGCAAGTGGCGTAAGTGCTTTCGTTTCTAATTTTTTTGCTCCCTTTCTTAATTTAGTGGGTATACCAAAAGAACTTACCGAACTCATCTTGATACGTCCGTTAAGCGGAGCAGGCGCTATGGCTGTACTCGATAATATTTTTTCGCTTTACGGCACGGATACTTATATAGGCGCGTGCGCCTCACTAATATACGGTTCGAGCGAAACAATATTTTACGTATCTAGCATATACTTTTCAAAAAGCCAGGTAAAAAACTTGCGCTATGCTATTCCCGTTGCTCTTATTTCTACCTTTGTCGGCTGTATAGTAGGCTGTCTATTATTGAAAATATAACAAAAACGACGGTATACGTACACCGTCGTTTGTAATTTTTCGTTAATCAAAAGGCAATATATCTTCTTTTGAAATATCATCTATTTTTTTATCGCGATAATAATATTCGTAATCCCTTTCAGTTATAGGGCGCATAACGCGACAAGGGTTTCCAACGGCAATTACGTTAGCCGGAATATCCTTTGTGACGATACTTCCTGCACCTATTATACTATTGTCGCCTATGCTTACGCCCGGCAAAACTACTACTCCTGCACCTAGCCAACAATTTCTGCCGATGCGCACGGGCAAATTATATTGGTAAGCACGCGCGCGAAGTTCCGGACAAATCGGGTGACCTGCCGTTGCAAGCACAACGTTAGGTCCAAGCATTGTATAGTCGCCTATATAAATATCCGTATCATCCACAAGCGTTAAATTAAAATTTGCGTAGACGTTTTTGCCAAGATGCGTGTGATGTCCACCCCAGTTAGCGTGAAGTGGTGGCTCGATATAACAATTTTCACCCACTTCGGCAAACATTTCCTTAATAAGCACGCTACGCTTTTCGCTTTCGCACGGGCGCGTAGCATTATAGTCGTACATTTTCTCCAAACACTCGGCTTGAACTTTTAATAGTTCTTCTGCTCCCGAATTGTACAAAATCCCACCCTTCATTCTGCGTATTGTTTCTTCTAGTGTCATAGCGGTAAATCTCCAAGTAATAATATTAAGTAATAAATTTGTTTGTGCAAGAAATTAAAATTTACGATATTTTCGCAAACAAAAACGCCCGAACGAATTCGAGCGCCTTATAGACAATAAAATTAGTCTTCGTTTTCAGCCTGAGAACGAGCCTTTTCAAATTCATCAAGAACTGCCTTTTTAAGCATTTCTCTCGTTTCGGTATTGATAGGATGAACGATATCCTTATATTCTCCATCGGGAGTTTTTTTGCTAGGCATAGCAATAAAGAAATCTTCGTTGCCTTCCAATACTTTTACGTCGTGAATAACAAAACAGTTGTCAATAGTAACAGATGCAACCGCCTTAAGTTTTCCTTCTTCCTTTTTTACTAATCTTACTCTCACTTCGCTAATGTTCATAATTGTGTCCCCTTGAAATCGAATTGACGTTTTTCGCCTTAATTATCTTAATTGTACTATATATTTTTGTTTTTGGCAAGTATTTTTGAGATATCTTTTTAAAAAAGTAGCAAAATTATGCAAAAAAGTAGCATTTTTGAGCATAATATGCATTATGAAATGTTATATATGCAAAAAAATAATAACTCCGGCATCATCTAAGTTTTGCCGGAGTTGTGGAAAACATTACTGCGAACGTTGTGCAAACGATTACGTAATTTGTACGTGCAATGAACGCTTAAATAGGTATAACTAACTTTTATTTCTTCAAATTCACAATCAAAACGTTTACGTCAGCAGGCGTAACGCCACTTATTCTAGCCGCTTGACCGATTGAAAGGGGCTTTATTTTGTTGAGTTTTTCAGCCGCCTCAAGTCTTAATCCCTTGACTTCGCGATAGTCCGTATCAGGCGAAAGGGTACTGTTTTCTAGTCTCTTTTGCTCCGCTCTAGCCTTCTCTGCTCTAGCAAGATAGCCTTCGTACTTAACTTCCACAAAAAGTTGTTCAACCACTGCGCTGTCAATCCCTTCAAACACGTCAACGTACTTTGAAAGCAAGGCAGGCGTAACGAAAGGATGACGAATAAGCGAATCCAGACTTATGCCCGTAACAGGTGCTTTTTCGCCGTTATCGATAAACATTTTGCTTATTTCCTTAGGCGAAAATACTCTGCTTAATTTCTTACGCGCACTCTCAAGCGCGTTTTTCTTTTTGTTAAACGCACGCCAACGCTTATCGCTGACTAGGCCCATTTCTCTGCCGATAGGCGTAAGGCGAAGGTCGGCGTTGTCCTGTCGGAGCGAAAGACGGAATTCAGCGCGCGAAGTCATCATACGGTACGGCTCGTTCGTTCCTACGGTAACTAGGTCGTCGATAAGTACGCCTATATACGAATTATCACGGGTAAGCACCATAGGCTCTAATCCCTTAAAATATCTTGCTCCGTTTATGCCTGCAACAACGCCTTGCGCAGCCGCCTCTTCATATCCCGAAGTTCCGTTAATTTGTCCAGCAAAGAACAATCCTTTTATTCTTTTGTGCATAAGCGTAGGATAAAGTTCAAGCGGATTAATGCAATCGTACTCAATGGCGTACGCGTCGCGCATAATTTCCACCTTTTCAAATCCCACGATACTACGATACATACCGTTTTGCACGAAAGCAGGCAGTCCAGTAGAAAGTCCCTGAACGTACATTTCTTCCGTGCCTTCGCCTTCGGGTTCAAGGAAGAATTGATGTCTTTCCTTGTCGGCAAAGCGCACGATTTTATCTTCGATAGACGGGCAGTATCTTGCGCCCACTCCGTCGATAAGTCCCGAATATTTGGGCGAAAGCATAATGTTGTCACGGATTACTTCGTGAGTATCTTCGTTAGTGTAACCAAGATAGCAACATCTCTTTTTTGCATTTACTTTTTTAGAGAGCGCCGAGAACGAATAAATATCTTCTTCGCCTTCTTGCACTTCTAACTTACTCAAATCAATGGTCGAACGCTTAACACGAGCAGGCGTACCCGTCTTAAAACGTCTTACGTCCATACCAAGCTCGCGCAAATTATCCGACAAATGATTAGCACGGTTAAAGCACACAGGACCTTTTTCTTCGATAACGTCCCCCACGATTATGGTGGATTTAAGGTAAACGCCACACGCCAAAACAACTACGGGCGCATAGTATTCCATATTGTAAACGGTCTTAACGCCTGCTATCACGTCGCCGTCCACAATAAGTTCTTTCGCCTCGCCTTGGCGCAAATGAAGTTTGGGCTGATTTTCAAGAACGCTTTTCATATACGCGTGGTACTTGTACTTATCTACTTGCGCTCGAAGTGACTGTACCGCTGCGCCCTTACTCTTATTGAGCATACGAAGTTGAGTAAGCGTTTTATCCGCAGCGACGCCCATTTCACCGCCTAGTGCATCCACTTCACGAACAAGGTGTCCTTTCGCCGTACCACCGATAGAAGGATTACATGCCAAATAGCCCAC
This sequence comes from Pumilibacteraceae bacterium, assembly GCA_045658145.1. Classification (GTDB taxonomy): domain Bacteria; phylum Bacillota; class Clostridia; order Christensenellales; family Pumilibacteraceae; genus UBA10677. The sequence goes on along the minus strand of JAZOUI010000095.1, from coordinate 597 downwards.
GTTGTCTAGCGTAATAGACAACACGAGCGTTTCAAGTCCCAAACGGGCAAGAGCGAGCCCTGCCTCAACACCGGCGTGGCCCGCACCTACCACTATTGCATCATAATTGACACGTTTTGTAATATTTGCATTTTCTTTCATAAATTAAGATGCCTTGATTCTAATCCACATTTTTGCCATTTCAATACTTGCATCCTTGTCAGAGTCTCTCATAACAGCGCATCTATCAAGAACGTTTTGCGAAGGAAACAGCATATCAATAAACATTTCGCCAAAATCTTCCCCTTCTGCATCAGAGAAAAATTCTACGTAATATTCTACGTCTTCAGCAATTTCTTCATCATACTCAGGCTCTAAACCGCATACCACGTCCCACGCCGTTTGCATAATTTCCTTGGTGTCTTCCGCTACTGCGATATGGGGCGACGAGCATCCTGCATAGTCACGGTTAAGATATGCTTGGTCATACTGACAAAGATATTTTAAGAAATACTGAGCCGCTTTTTCATTTTGAGTAAACTTAGGAATTACGAACGAATCCACCCAAACGTTCGCGCCTTCAACGGGCACGCCGTAATAAAGGTCGGTACTGTCTTC
>JAZOUI010000094.1:0-10199 GCA_045658145.1 Pumilibacteraceae bacterium | reverse complement strand
CAAAAGCGTTCGCATTGCAGGACGTATCCTTTCGCGTAGAATGATGGGTAAGGCAAGTTTTGCTCATCTTCTTGACAGCAAGGGTAAAATTCAAATTTACGTAAAGCGCGACAACGTAGGCGAAGACGTTTACGCTGAGTGGAAAAAGGCGGATATCGGCGACATTTACGGAATTGAAGGTACGGTGTTTATGACGCACTCGGGCGAAGTTTCCGTTTCCGTAACGGCTATGACTATGCTTTCGAAATCGCTTTTACCGCTTCCTGAAAAGTTCCACGGTCTTAAAGATAACGACCTTCGTTACCGTCAGCGTTACGTTGACCTTATCGCTAACCCCGAAGTTAAGGAAAACTTCGTTGTTCGTAGCCGTATTATTAAGGCTATTCGCGACCTTCTTGACAGCAAGGGCTTTGTTGAAGTAGAAACGCCTGTTCTTAACACTATCGCAGGTGGAGCAAGCGCACGTCCTTTCATCACGCATCACAACACGCTCGACCTTAATATGTATATGCGTATCGCGCCCGAACTCTACCTTAAGCGCCTTATCGTAGGTGGATTTGACAAGGTTTATGAAATCGGCAAGATGTTCAGAAACGAGGGTATGGACGTTAAGCACAATCCCGAGTTTACGATGATGGAACTTTATCAAGCATACGCTGATTACAACGATATGATGGACATCACCGAAGAAATTTACCACGCGGCTCTTACCGCTGCTGGCAAGGGTGATAAAATCACTTACGAAGGAGTGGAAATTGACCTTACTTCTCCGTGGGAAAGACTTACTATGCTTGATGCGATCAAGAGATACGTAGGTATTGATTTTGATAAAATGAACGACGCAGAAGCGCTCGAGGCGGCAAAAAATGCCGGCGTTGAAATCGACGACAAGAAAACTGCTTGGGGTAATATCGTTTACGCTACGTTCGACCAAAAGGTTGAAGAAAAACTTATTCAGCCTGTGTTTATTACCGACTATCCTATTGAAGAGAGTCCGCTTACCAAGCAAAAGACTGAAGACCCCCGTCTTACTTATAGATTCGAGTTCTTTATCTTTGCTCGTGAAATGGGTAACGCTTATAGCGAGCTTAACGATCCTATTGATCAAAAAGAGCGTTTCCTTCGCCAAGTAGCACTTCGCGAAAAGGGTGATGACGAGGCGCAAATGATGGACGAAGATTTCGTTACTGCGCTTGAATACGGTATGCCTCCTACTGGTGGTCTTGGTATCGGTATTGACAGACTTATTATGCTTTTGACGGACAGCTCGTCTATTCGTGACGTAATGTTGTTCCCCACTATGAAACCCAAAAAATAGAGTCACTAAAACTGCGCGTTGCTTATGTGACGCGCAGTTTATAGTTTAGAGGTGCTATGGATAATAGAGTTACAAAAAGACGAGTTGCAATTCATTTTGAATATGACTGGATAAAATATATAGCGATAATAATAGCATCCGTTTTTGTATGTTATATCACTTTTAGCGCAATCAACGCGACGCGTGAATATGAAAGAATAGAAGTTTTTATTACCAGTTATTCTCAAAACGAGTATTCGGCTAACGAAAATTTCCTTACTACCATTAAGGCGGAAGGGGACGATTATATACGTGAAGTGAATATTCATTGTTATTCAACGCTTAACCCTGAATACACTACGCTTTTTCAAGGACACGGACCTAGTTGTGATATATTGATTATCCCCAAAAATATGATGGATTCGTCTGCAGGTGCATACAAATGGCTTACGGATGAAATGCTTGCCGATATTTTCACTCCCGAAGAGGGTGAAGAGTTTAACGTGGACGTTAGTGCGCTCGATTATTACGAGTACGATGCTTCCGTTGTTCCTAACGGCAAGGGAGAGCCATTGGCTAACGGTAGAAAATACGGAATACGTGTTGACAATCTTAAAAAGATGAACACAAACAATCCGCCGTATGAGTTTAACTACGCGCGACTTGATGATAAATATAATCCGGACAATGAAGAAAAACCACTTGATACCGAATTCTATTTGGTAATCAATCCTAAAAGCATTAAAATCGGCGAATATGGTAAGAAGAGTGAATATCATCATCTTACCCAAACGTTCCGTTTTATACGCTGGTTTTTGAACGAGTACGCCGTATGAACGATATAAAAGACAGTTTTATTTGCGCTGATAAGCGTGAACAAGAAAGTATTCGCAAGTTTTACGGTGGTATATTAAACGGTGCGCTTGAGTTTTGCGATTACGACACTTTTTGTACTCCTGGGCATAAAGGAACGCTTAATAAGGCGGACGTGACTGAGTACGACGGTGGGATTTTGTTTCCTGGTGATAGCGTGGAAAAAGCGCAAGAGAGCGCTAGAAAACACTATGGCGTAAAGCGTCTTTATTTCAGCGTAGGTGGTTCGTCTATTGCAATGAAATGGGCGATTTGGTCAGTAAGTGGGGATATCGTTGCCCCCACTTTTACACATAAGTGTGTTCGTGAAGGCGCAGTTTTAGCAAAAGTTAACTTGTTTACGTTTGACGTTGGTGGGCGAGACGGGCTATTTAACGTGCCTACTCCGAAGGACTACGAAAAAGTTTTTGACGAGTATCCTAGCGCGCAGGTAGCGGTGGTAACTTCGCCTGACTATTTTGGAAGATGCGCCGACGTTGAAGGGATTGCCGAAGTTTGTAAAAAACGTGGCAAACTTCTTATACTAGACGGAGCGCACGGAGCGCATTTTGCATCAAGTCCGCTTTTGCCTAACGGTGGAGAGAGAATAGCCGACTTTGCTGTTATGAGTGCGCATAAAACATTGCAGGCTTATACGCAAAGTGCAATAGGCGTATGCAATAACGAAAAGTATTTTGCTGATTATGACAATGCTGTGGAACTTTTTGGTACTACTAGTCCGTCATATTTACTTCTTGGCTCGATTGAAAACGCGATTTGTTATGAGCAAGAAAATGGCAAAAAATACGAAATGCTAGTGGACGTATGCCGTCGTTTTAGAAAAGAAGTGCCTTGTCTAGTAAACGACGATCCTATGCGAATAGTGGTTAAGAGCCGTGATGCAAAGCATCTTTTTGATGAACTAATTAAACAGAAGATTATTCCCGAAACGTACTGGGGCGATTACGTTGTTTTTATTATAACGCTTGCCGACGACGTAGAGAAAATAGAAAAACTTAAACGTGAAATTATCAGGATAGAGAAAGATGAAAGGTAAATTCGTAACGATTGAAGGGTGTGAGGGCGTTGGAAAAAGCACGCTGATTACACTACTAAAAAAATACGTGCAGGAAAATAATATTGACGCTATTTTCACGCGTGAGCCAGGTGGTACGCCAGTAGCAGAGAAAATTCGCGCCGTTATTTTGGATGCTGAAAACAAAGAAATGACTGATCGCGCTGAACTTTTATTATACGCAGCGGCACGCGCTCAGCATACGCAAGAAAAAATTATTCCTGCTATTGAAAGTGGCAAGATTGTTTTTTGTGATCGTTATTCCGACTCGACACTTGCTTATCAGGGCTATGCTCGTGGCATTGATATACAGCTTTGTAAAAGTCTTAACAAGATAGCCGAGTGTGGCGTAAATATTGACCTTACTATTTTCCTTGACCTTAACCCCGAGGACGGATTCCGTAGAAAAGGTGGCGCGGATAAGGGCGATAGACTGGAAAACGAAACGCTTGCTTTTCATAAAAGAGTGTATGAAGGATTTAAGGATATTTCTAAAAACAGCGATGGACGTTATGCGTCGATTGATGCATCTAAGTCCAAAGAAGAAGTTTTTGAAAGCGTTATAAACGCGCTTAAAGAGAGAGGAATTTTGTAGTAGTGGATTATCGCAACGTGGTAAAAAACAGCGCGTCTTATACGCTTATGCACCGTGATGCTATGGCAAAAAGGATTGCCCACGCGTATTTGGTGGTAGGTGATGATGAAGAATTATCTAACGCGCTTATATCGTTGTTTTTGTCTGAGTGCATTTTCGGGAGCGACGCGCAGTACGAGCGTATGAGCAGGTTTGCTTGCGCTGACGTTATTCGCCTTCCTCACGGAGATAGCGTGCTTACTTCGGACGTTAAGGAGATAACGGACACCGTTTATTTTACACCTACTGAACTTAGTAGAAAATTTTACGTAGTGGAAAAAGCGGAGACAATGAACGTGTCCGCGCAAAATAAACTTCTTAAAGTTTTGGAAGAACCGCCGTCAGCGGTGACCATAATTTTACGGGCAAGCACGACCAAAACTTTATTGCCAACCGTGCTTTCGCGTGTAAAACGCGTGGACGTTGATAAGGTAAAAGAAGAAGACATTGTAGATATGCTTGTGCGCGCTTACGGCGAAGAAAGTAAAGTGTATCTTGCGGCAGCGCTCTCGTCCGGTTCGATAAGTAAAGCGGAAACGGTGATGAAAGAACGTCGCCACGAAGAGATGTTCTTTACGGTTATATCAATGCTTAAGGGTATGAAAACGAGCCGTAACGTACTGCCTTATTCTGCAAAACTTATGAGTTATAAGGACGATCTTGGCGAACTTGTGGACATAATTGAACTTGTGCTAGGAGATTGTTTACTTGCATCTGCTGGGGTGCGTGACAGACTGCGTTTTAAGAGCGCAATCAAGGACGTAATTGATATTTCAGCGCAATATATGGCATCCGTAGTTGTGCGACTTCGCGACGTGATTGTGCGCGCTAGAAAAAGAATCGAGGGCAACGGTAATGCTCAATCGATAATAGATGAACTTTTATTTTCAATGCTGGAGGTTAAGGCAAAATGCCTAAAGTCGTAGGAATTAAATTTAAAAAAACTGCAAAAGTGTATTATTTCGAAGCAGGTACTCATAAATACACTATGGGCTGTGGAGTTATCGCTGAGACGGCTCGTGGAACGGAGTACGGCACGGTGGCTATGCTCCCCACTGACGTTAGTGATAGCGAAGTTGTTCAGCCCTTAAAGCCCGTTCTTCGTGTTGCTACCGAGAAAGACGAGGCGAAAATTCGCGAATACGAGGCAAAGCACGACGAGACGTTTAGCATTGCAGCGGAAAAAATCGAGCAAAGCAAACTGGATATGAAACTCGTGGACGTTGAATATACGTTTGACGGCTCTAAACTCGTTATCTACTTTACCGCTGACGGCAGAGTGGATTTCCGTGAACTTGTAAAAGAACTTGCATCGGCGTTCAAAAAGCGTATTGAACTCCGTCAAATCGGCGCGCGTGACGAGTGTAAAATGCTAGGCGGAATTGCTCCGTGTGGAAGAGCGTGCTGTTGTTCCGACCATATGAGCGAATATGCGCACGTTACGATTAAGATGGCGAAAAACCAAAATCTTTCGCTTAATCCGTCTAAAATTAGTGGACTTTGTGGACGACTTATGTGCTGTTTGGCGTACGAGAACGCGCATTACGTTGAGACCAACAAGAAAATGCCCAAAGTGGGCGCTACGGTTACGACTGCGGATAAGCGTAGTGGCGTGGTTACGGCAATCAACCAACTCAAAGAGACCGTTCGCGTAAAATATGAAAGTGGCGAAAAGATTGAATTTGTGGACGTTCCGCTTTCCGACGTTGTATCGAAAGGCAAAGGTTCGGCTCTTGACGACGTGAAAGACGACGTTATGACGGATGCTGAAATAAAAAAATTAATTGATTAGTTAAAAATTATAGACAAAACACTTAAATGGTGTTATAATGTATATATATTCTTAAAAGGAGAGTAAACTATCATGGCACATCAAATTTCCGACGAATGTATTGCTTGTGGCGCATGCGAGGCTGAATGCCCCGTTAACGCAATTGCTATGGGCGACGGCAAGTACGAAATCAATCCCGACGAGTGCATCGATTGTGGTGCTTGTGCAGCAGGTTGCCCTGTAAGCGCAATTTCCGAGAAGTAATTTCGACGAATTCATTAAAAAGAGAACGGACCTATTTTTAGGCCCGTTTTTCTTTAGACTCTGTTGCTCCATCGTCTTTAGCCACTAAAGGTGGTTTAGTAGGCTTGGGATGGAGAGTGTGGTTTTGTGACCTACGCCGACACATTTGACCATACGGCTGTGGTTGTAATCTGGAGGAGAATATGATAAAAACGAATTTATGTTACGTAAATACAGTTGAACAGTTTTTGCAAAAGCGCCGAGAAGGATACGGTATTCCTTATATTAGAATGGACGACGACTTAAAACTGCAACTTTTCGATTACTTTAAATTAAGAAAAGATGACGGCGACGAAGAATTGCTTTGTTATGCTGTTTTTGCATATCGTTATTATGCAATAGTGGACGAAGAGGAAGGTGGGTATACGAGCACACCTAGTGCAAAATATTGGGACGCACACGCGCATTTTTGCGCGGCAATAAGTAATTTGCAGTCGCTTTATGCTAAAAAGAACGTTGAGGCGTGTTCATATCTAGCGTGGTATTGGTTTGATTACGGGCCGTTTGAATCTAGAATTGGCTATTATTTGACACGCAATCTTGATTACGCTATGTTTTACGCTAACGAGTGCATCAATAATGGCTACGCTTATGGATGGTGTATCCGTGCATATATTGAGTCGCAGGATATTACTGATGGCGAGCAAAAAAGCGCAATTAGTTACACGAAAGGTATTGAAAACGGCTGTGATATTTGCGCTGAAAACGCTTGGCTGTGCGTTCCCTCGCGTACTCATAACTGGGCTGCGTATTCTTCGGATGACTTTGATGCTTTCGATGCGCCTGATATGGACAAATACTTTGCGCTCTTAAAAGGCGCAAACGATCGTGTGGACGTTTCGTATAACCAAGCGTTGTTAGGTGAACTGTATTATCTTGGTATTGGGACGACGTGTGATTATGAAAAAGCGTACGAGTTGTGCCAAAAGGATATATGGATAGATGCCTTTTTGAATAGTGATCACATTGCCGATAATAACGGACTCACTATTTTGGCGTATTTTGGCTTACATTTTCTTTATCCCGAAAAATACAATGACCCTATCGGCGTTATGGAGAAGTTTTGCACGAATTTGCTTGGACGAATGGAGTACTGTTTGCGCCTTGAAAACTATGATGAGTTTGCAAAATGCGCAATCAAGGCGTATAACAATAAGCATAATTTTCCCGACTATCAATACGAGAAAATTGACGTAGCAATGGGCAGATGCTATCTTGCAGGCTGGGGCGTGGCACGCGACACGGAAAGGGCAAAAAAACTTTTGTGTCAGTATCCCTCTGGCAAAGCATATTTGGCAGATGCGCACTATAACGGATGGTGCGTACCTTACGATTTAGCGGAGGCGTATAGGCTTTGCAAGGAAAGTGAAGGTGAATATATATCGAAATATGTTTTGGCGCATATGCATCTTAACGGTTTTTACGTCAAGCAGGACGAGCAAAAGGGCATACAGTATCTTCTTGATGGTGGTTATTGTTATAAATACGGTGCTAACCTTTTGGCGTACTATTACCACGTTGGTGCAATCGTTGACAAAGATGAGATGCAAGCAATCCGTTATTACACTTGTGCGCTTAATGACGGTAACGGTGGCGCAGGAAATAATATGGGGCTTATTTACGAGTATTCGCCTGTTTATAAAAACGAACAAAAGGCGTTTAACTGTTATTACCGTTCGGCGCATTGCAAGGACTCTGGTGGCGCAATCAGTTTGGGTAGGTGCTACGAAAACGGGTTTGGTTGTCCTATGGACAAACAAAAAGCGCTTGAAATGTACAAGATTGCAAAACGCTGGGGCAACGGCGAGGCGCAAAAGTTTATTGATAATTTGAATAATCAAGGAATATATTAAAAAGAAAATCCCTTTAGCGTAATTGTTAGCGTTAAAGGGATTTTTTGTTTATTTAAACTTGTTGTGGTTTGTCGTATTTTTTATAAAGTAGCGTCGCTAGCACGAGTCCGCAAATTCCTGCTATCAGTTTTCCGACGATAAGCGGTAATACGTAAGCCGAATTGAGCGCCATAGTAAATGCTAGATGTCCACCGAAAGTAAAGGCGGCGGAAACGGCGAAAGCAGAGTTTAACACCGTGCCTTTTTTATCCATTTCGTTCATAACGCCAAAGGTCGTGGCGTTGGTAACTAGGTTGGAAACGAAGGCGAGCGAACTAACTTGGTTTATTCCTAATTTGTTGCCAAGTAACTTCATGGGTTTGTTCAAGATTTTGCCCACGACGTACATTAAGGGGAAAGTACCCGATAGCGTTACACACGCGTTGACGCATATAAGCGCCGCATTTTCAAGTGAATCGAAGTGCTCGACTACGGTTATTTTGGTTAAGAACGTGAAAATTCCAAGTGCCAAACCAACCATAATTAATACTTGTATAAAAATGCCGAAAATTTTGAAGATTTTAACCGTGACGTTAGGTGCGAGTAATAGCCCTAGCGTTATAATTATGGCCAAAATGAAAAGGGGCAATAGGTCTATTATTATCTCTAAAAAAGATAGTCCGCAAATAAATCCGGATATGATTGAGCCGATAGGGATTGTTACTATACCGCACAAAAATCCGAAAAGCATATCCTTGTGTTTTTCTTTGTTGACAAGTCCGAGCGCAAAAGGAATAGTGAATGATATTACACAGCCCATCATTGATGAAACGACGTATGCGTTAAAGTTACCAACGCTTGCGTTTTTAGCCACATTGAGCGAAAGCGACGTTCCGCCCATATCGTTAGCAAAAAGCGATGCCGGGATAATTGATGGATCGATATTGAAAATAGAGTAAAATCCTTCGAATAGCGGTGAGAGCCAAACTCCGATTGCAGGCGCTAGGATAAGCATACCTATCATAGATAGCGCCATAGGACCGAATAGTTTGAACCCGCGTTCAAATTCTTTGCCTAGGCCGAATTTGTTGCCAAAAATTTTATCAAGCAGGCCTAGTAGAGAAAATATTAAAATTATAACGGTCAAAACGTTCATAAACTAATCTCCTCAAACTTTCCATTGATTAGCGCGCATTGTGATTTGAAACCTACTTCTTTTAATAAGGAAATAGATTCGTCAAAATAACAATCGATAAAGTTTTTGTTATGGCAGTCTGACGTGATAACGGGCTTAAATCCGTTTGCAAGAAACTCTTTCAATAGTTCTTTGCTCGGGTAGGGACTAGTTCTGTATCTACGAGAAATAGCGCCTGTGTTAACTTCAAAAATATCAATTTTGCCTTTTAGCGCAAGTATTGCATCTTTAGCGTAATTGAAATATTCTTTGCAATCGGTGTCTAAAAATCTTTTGAGTTCGTTGTTTTTTGTTAAAACGTCGAAGTGCCCGATTATATCGAATTTTTTAATGGTGGGCAGTTTTGCGACTGTTTCGTAATAAGTTTTAGCAAAACTTAACGAATCGCCGTCGAAATGAGTGTTGACATAGTTGAGAGTAGATTCTAGATTGTTGTCAAAACCTTGTATGCCGTTTTTGGTGTCAAGGTAGTGTACCGAGCCTATGGTGTATTCATAGCCGTTTTCAAATCCGTCCGAATAAAAATCGTACTCAATACCGAGATAAATATCGATAACTCCCTTGTATTTTTCCTTCAAGCGTCTGATTTCCGTCTTGTATTCTTCTATTCTTTCAAGTGGTATTACGACGGTTTTTGAATAGGGAACAAACGCGTGTATAGAAAAGCCTATGGAATTAAAATTCCTGTTTAAACATTCTAAAACTATTTCTTCGGGAGTGTCTTTTCCGTCGCAATAAACGGAGTGAGTATGTAAATTTTGCTTATAATTCATAATTTCACCAACTTGAAAAATTAACGATATAATCCTATCACTTTAATAAAATATTGTCAATCGTTTATGTTTTATAAAACGATATTTTAAAATATAAGCGTAAATAAAAGTAAGCAAAAATTACGGTATTTAGCAAAGCAGGCAAAGCATAAAAAGGTCAAAAAAATAAAAATGCAATACCACGTATGCGCCCGTTTTTGCTTTTTTGCACATACTAGACGTATGAAGAAAAGAATAAAAGCACTTTTTACAGGCGCAGGTGCATTGATCGTATGTTCGTTTGTGGGCAAACTGTTAGGTGCGCTTTACCGTATACCGCTTACTAACGTTATAGGTGGTGAAGGTATGGGATTGTACCAAATGGTTTTTCCGTTATATACGCTGATATTGACTTTGTCAAGTGGTGGACTGCCCGTGGCTCTTTCACGCGTTATTTCCGTTCGTTTAGCAAACAAAGACAAGCGTGG
>JAZOUI010000093.1:0-1776 GCA_045658145.1 Pumilibacteraceae bacterium | reverse complement strand
AAACGTATATGGCTTGGCTTGCTCACCTTTACGTTAACACGATGAACATTATTCACTATATGCACGATAAGTACGCATATGAAAAGAGCCAAATGGCACTCCACGATACTTACGTTGACCGTTTTATGGCGTTCGGTATCGCAGGTCTTTCGGTAGTAGCCGACTCGCTTTCGGCAATCAAATACGCTAACGTTAAGCCTATAAAGGATGACAAGGGTTATATCGTTAATTTTGAAACGACGGGCAACTTCCCCAAGTTTGGTAACGACGATGACAGGGTGGACCTTATCGCAAAAGATATGACGCACCGTATGATAGAAGAACTTCGTAAAACTCATACTTATCGCAAGGCTATTCACACACTTTCCGTGCTTACTATCACTTCTAACGTTATGTACGGCAAGAACACGGGCGCAACTCCCGATGGACGTGAGGCTTACGCTCCCTTTGCACCCGGCGCAAACCCGATGCACAACCGTGAAGAAAATGGCGCGCTTGCATCTCTTAACTCTGTTGCAAAACTTAGTTTTGATGATTGCCGTGACGGTATTTCCAACACGTTCTCCATTACGCCCGAGGCGCTTGGTAGAACGGAAGAAGAAAGAATTGATAACCTTGTTCATATTCTTGACGGCTATTTTGCGAAGAAAGCGCACCACATTAACGTAAACGTGCTTAATCGTGAAACGCTAATGAAAGCGTACGAAAATCCCGAGGATTACCCCAACCTTACTATTAGAGTTTCTGGCTACGCTGTAAACTTTAACAAACTTTCTCGCGAGCAACAACGCGAAGTAATTAGCCGTACTTTCCACGAAACGATATGACGGAAGGTGTAAAAGGATATATCCATTCTATCCAAAGTATGGGCACGCTTGACGGCCCTGGCGTGAGATACGTATTGTTTATGCAAGGGTGTCCACTTCGCTGTAAATGTTGTCATAACCCCGATACGTGGTCGCGTGATTGTGACAAAATGTACGATTCGGCGGACTTGGCAAAGCAGGCTTTGCGATATCGTGAGTACTTTGGTAGCGATGGCGGAGTAACCGTAAGCGGTGGCGAGCCGTTACTTCAACCACAGTTTGTGTACGACTTTTTTGCTCGTTCAAAGCAAAACGGACTAAATACTTGCTTGGATACGTCGGGGTGCGTTTTAAATGAAGAAGCGAAGAAAATGCTGTCCGTTACCGACCGAGTGATGCTAGATATTAAGTACACAAGTGATGAACTTTACCTAGAAAACGTAGGTTGTAGTTTGCAAAAACCACTTGAATTTTTGGATTATTTGGCAAGTAAAAATATTCCTACGACTATTCGGCAGGTCATTATTCCCACGCTAAACGATAACGAGCAAAATATTAACGCGCTCGTAAGTATGGTAAAAGGAAAAAGCAACGTTGATAAAATCGAACTGTTGCCTTTTAGAAAAATTTGTCAGGTAAAATATGACAAAATGAATATTCATTTCCCGTTTGCGCATATCCCCCAGCCCACAAAAGAGCAAATGAAACATTTAGAAAGTTTAATTAAACTATAAATAAAAAAGAACTCGGATTGATTCCGAGTTCTTTTTCGTTTTTCTATTGAAAAATTATTTTAAGTGGGTATGTTTAACTACCCAAGATTTCATTTTGAGAGAAAGCCAGAACGAGTAGATGCCCAAAGTAACGATAGTGAGCAATAACCATTTGATATAGTTACCAAATAATTGACCACCCGTGCCGTCAAACGATACTTGACGTCCGAAGTCGGATCGTAGCCATGTCGTTCTGT
>JAZOUI010000092.1:0-2501 GCA_045658145.1 Pumilibacteraceae bacterium | reverse complement strand
TCACAGAACGACATGGCTACGATCCGACTTTAAGCGCAAAAGTAAGCGATATGATTATCGTCGGACTTAGCAAGGCGAAGATGTGCTACATAATTACCACAAAAGCAGAAGAAATTTCCGACTTTCTCATCGCAACCAGCCCACGCGGAGTAACGCTTGTTAACGGCGAAGGTATGTTCTCAAAAACGCCACGCGGAGTGCTAATGACGTGTATTAAAAGTAACCAAGTTTCGCATCTAAAAGCAAGTATTCACAAACTAGATGAAAACGCTTTCGTTATCGTAACGGACGCTAACGAAGTGTACGGAAAAGGATTTAAAAACATCTAAACATAGCAAAACGGCGCATAACGTTATGCGCCGTTTTTGTTTTAATCAACTTAATTTGCTATTATTTCGTAAGTTCTTCGATCATTGCAATAAGTTCGTCAACAGTATCAACTTTTACGTCGTCGGGGAAAGTGATATCGAACTTTTCTTCGATAGCCATAACGAGTTCTACTTTGTCCAAGGAGTCAAATCCAAGGTCAGCGAAACTATCGCCACGGTTAAGATTTCCTTCACCACGGTATTCCTGTGCAATTTCGTTAAGTTGTGCTAAAATATCCATTTTCAATAATCCTCCGTTATTAGCGCGTAAGCGCTTTTTAAATAATCATACTAACATTATACACCATTTGTCTCGTTTTGTCAATACATTTACTCAAAACCTTCGGGAAAGCAAATTTCGTACTTAGGCACGCGCACTTTCCAAAGGTGCTTGGCAACGTCCTTGCTTGTTTTTACGTCGTCGGGCAAGAAAGTTGCACTACAAAGCATTTCGTAATCGGCACGATCACTATGCGTGTCGCCACCTACGGTTACTATAAGATTATGCTTTTTAGCAATCTCCAAGATTTCGCGCTCGTGACTAACTTCGCCACGCAAAATCATATGTGACATGGCAGTATTTATTTCTACCCCGTCAAGATAATTAACGTCCTTAAGCGTATGACCTTGGCACGCGCGGAAAGGGTGAGCCTGGATAAGTAAAATTCCGTATTCGTGGCAAAGTGCGTATAAATCCTTTTGGTCAAGATCGCAAATGTAAGGCGTTTCTCGCAAAAACTTCTCGTCCACGCCTATCAAAAGGTAGTCTGCGTAGTTCGCCTTGAGAAAATCCATATCGTACTTTTCGCACATTTGCTTTGAGTAGGGAGCAAAAAGTGAAACTTCCGCGCCCCAGTACCCTGTCATTTCGTTGTCCGCGCAAATTTTATCGAACTTATGCAGTTCTTTTATATAAAGGTCAAGCCACTCTTCTCGGCTAATTCCTTTCACTTGACAGCAAGCATCCGAATAGTGGTTAGCAAGCATAACTCCGTCGTAACCGTGCGCTTTGTATCTTTTCACAGCCGTCTCTGTATCCACCTTTGCGCAAGCGCTAGCGGGTGCAGTATGCATATGTAATTCTACTTTCTTCATTTATTACTCTCCAAAATTTCATTGACTTCCAAAAGCGTAGGTATGCTTTGCGACGCTCCTTCACGCGTAACCGTAATTGACGACGCTACGGATGCAAAATTCGCGCTGTCCACCATACCATTTCCTTGCGCCAAACACAACGCAAACGCGCCTATAAAAGTATCGCCTGCGCTAGTCGTATCTACCGCCGTTACCTTTCTCGGCTCAATATAAGTAATGGTTTGACCTTCGGCTACGGCAGAACCGTTTTCGCCCATAGTCACTACCACCTTATTTACTCCCATTTTGTAAAGCGCGCGCACTGCCAAAGCAAGATGAACTTCGTCGCACACGTCCACGTCAGTAAGCAATTTCGTTTCGCTCTCGTTAGGAATAATAACATCCACGTTTTGCAAAAGTTTACTCGAAACTGGCAGGGCAGGAGCAGGATTGAGAATAACCGTCATACCTATTTCCTTCGCAACGGATGCGGCGTATTCAACTACTTCCATAGGGATTTCTAATTGCATTATAAGTATATCGTTTTCGCTCGCATCAGCCAAACCGATATCCACGTCCCACTCCGTAATGCAACTATTAGCGCCTGCATCAAAGATAATTCGGTTGTCGCCGTTCTCAACGGCAATCATTGCAAGTCCGCTATTAGCATCAGCAATCGTAACGTTACTTACGTCCACTCCGCTACTTTTTAACGAAGAAATAAGATACTGACCGTAAGCGTCGTTACCCACCTTTCCAATCATCTTTACGTTGCCACCAAGTTTAGCAATCGCAACTGCCTGATTAGCGCCTTTACCACCTTGATTAGAGTAAAACTTCTTCGCGCCCAACGTTTCGCCAAGATTAGGCATACGATCAACCTGCGCCACCATATCCATATTTATACTGCCAAGTATGTAAATCATTTTTTCTCTCCCGTGTGATAAATAAATTATACCCCTTTTTCGCGCTCCCGTCAACAAAACGCTATCAAAAACACGCATTATTTTTACCCAAATCCCGCCCGTAATTTTTGCCTATTGACAAATTAGGATATTT
>JAZOUI010000091.1:0-7610 GCA_045658145.1 Pumilibacteraceae bacterium | reverse complement strand
GGGGTGTGGAAAACGGCGTTAAATATAACGGAATTGAGACTACTGTTCAATCCAACTGGAAACAGTTTTTCACGAAGGAAGAACTTGTAGCGATGGATGCAACTCAAATACGTTTTGGCGTGCTTCGTTATGGTGGCAATTATGCCTTTTTCGTAAACGATCGCTATTGTGGTGGTAACGTATCGTCGGCATCTTTGTATGAGTTTGGCGAGTGTGCAATCGGTGTTGTAAGTTTGCCACGATATTCGGGTAGTAGTAATCTTAACTTGAAAAACGGTGGTATGCCTGTAAGTAATTTTAAATATTCTACAGATGCGCAACTTATTTCTGAAATTAAAGATAAAATCCCGGCTAAGAGCATTGACCTTTATCTTATTGCAGGTCAGTCTAACGCATCGGGCAACGCTGTTTATGATGTAAGCACAATGGTCGGTCTTGAAGAGCATGCTACTGTAGGAAACAACAGGGTGCTTTTCCGTGGTGCTATGAGCAATTACGATTGGACGCTTGCTCGCACGGGACAAGGCGAAGGAACGAATAAAATAGGCGTAGAAGTAGGTATGATGAACTACTTTAAATCGGCGCAAAAAACTAACGGACATATTATCGAAAATGCTTACGACGCGTCAAAGGGAAAATACGCTGGTATTATTAAGCGCGCAGTAGGTGGAACAGGGTTTGACCGTGCAGAAGACTGGATTAGACAGGCTGGCTGGTGGGGTTCGCCTAGTTGGATATCTTCTCAAAACTATGCGCCCGTCACGAACGGAATTTACCTTTACGACTTGCTTGTTAGCGATACCGTAAATGCCGTAAAGGAACTTAAAGCGAGTGGCTTTACGGAAATTAACGTAAAAGGCTTGTTCTGGATGCAGGGTGAAAGAAATCGAAATTGGGCAGGCGTAAACGGATTGTACGAAAAGGCGTGTACCTATTTTGTTAACGATTTAAAAACTGATTTCACGCTTAAAATAAAGCCTATTACGGGACAAGATTTCAGCAAGTTTGACGTGCTTATTGGTGAAATCGCTGAAACGTTCGACAATGCTCAACCCGATACCATTTTGTTTAATCGTAAATTTATTAGCACGCAACAAAATCTTGCAAACAAACTCGAAGGCGTAGATATTCTTAATACGCAGGCTTTTCCGCTTAACAAACTTGATGCGAACGGTAACAACGTTGTGCTTGGTTCGGACCATTATCATTGGAATCAACGTGACATTTTTGCTATCGGTAAATTAGTTGCCGAGCGTATGATGACTTACTAACTTAAAATTGATTAATTAGCGACCTATTATTGAACGAATTAAAAAGGCTATGACCGAATAAGTCATAGCCTTTTTTGCATTAAAAGGAAGATTAAAGTTTAACAATTTTGAGAAGGTAGGTCGTGTAAACGGGCAACGTAAGATAGCAAGCAAATTCGTTAGCCGTGAAAATTTCTTCGCGAACGAGCGTGCAATCGTTGTTTTTGTCAAGGCAGTAATATTCTAATTTTACTCTGTCGCCGTTCTCTACGCCCTTGAATTCGATTTTAACGTCTTTGTTAGGGGTGCTTTCGTTGTCGTTGTAGTGGCAAATCATTACGTTTTGCTCGTCGCCCGATGCGCCCACGGCGTATAGATCATTGCCGTTTATATCAACGTTAACCTGCTTTTTCTGTTTATAAATTTGGTTGAACATATAGAAGGGATAATAACCCTTTAAGCGTTCGCGCACGCAGTCGGTATTGAACATTCCGCACATTCCACACGGACGCGCGTCGTAATACATCAATAAATCTAACGGCTCGTCTTGGCTAGCGAGAATAGTGGACGCGATAAAAGCAGAGCCTTTTAGTGATTTTTCCACTTTTAGCGAGTATTCCCAATCGTCTCCGAACCAGCCTTTGACGTAGTTCCACTCGTTAAGTATGCTTTCGCACTTAGTAAGCCCGTTTTTGTCCAAGAATGCACGCGCTAAACGCATTTTTTCTATCATTTGTTCAATGCTGTCGCTATAAACGTGCCACGAGAAGAAGTCGGGTTTAATATCTCCAAGATTGTCGAGTAGTTTTTGCGTCCATTCTTCGTGGTCGAGCGTGGTAAGAGCAGGACCGCCTATCTTAAGAGAAGGGAAATTAGTCTTTAAGTGTTCGAGCGTGATACGGAAAAGGTCGTAGAACTGCTGGTCGGTACCACTCCAACAGGGGTTGTGAGGACTGCCTTCGGGTACGTTGTCCGCCTCGTTCCAAATTTCCCAGTACTCAATGTCCATATTGAATCCGTTTGCCCAGCCGTAGCAGTAGTGACGGATAATGTGTTCGCAAACGATAGCCCATTTTTTGAAATCTTTTGGGGGAAGAGTATTGTATTTCTTTCTCCAATGCTCAATTTTCGAGCCTAAGCGATAGAATACTTTACCACCACCTAGTTCAATGACCTTAAAATAGTCGTCAGTCAGGTCAAAGTCGTATGATGCTGGATCGTACGGATCGGCGTCGGGGTTGGTGAAAATCATATTCACGTCAACGATATGTTCTCCGCCGTAAGTAGCGTAAAAGGACGCGTCGTGTACGCGAACGTAAGGGATACCTGCATCTTGGAAGTGATACAGGTTAGTTATTCTTTGGTCTGCAGCCCATTTATAAACGGGGCCGTTGTTAGTGGAGTGCATAGGTTTTACAATGCCTTTCTTTTGTGAAAAATCTACAGATATTACGTCCATAATCATTTTCTCCTTGGGTTTGTTTTTATAGCATAGCGAGTTGTTTATTGCATTATCGCTCTCTTAAAAGGATTGTATCACGAAACAAAATAAAAGTCAATAGAATAACGTAAAAAAGATAAAAAGCGTTAAGGAAAAACCAAAACGCTTTTTTAAAAACTATAAGGGACGTATATGCCCGTTTAATCAATTTTTTTAGTAATTAGCAGTAATAATCGGTATAAGACGAACTGAATAATTAGCGACAAAATTATCGTCAAAATAGTAAGCGCCATAAGCGTAGCCGTCTCGAAATAGATAGAAGAAATCATCATTGATTGCCCGATCGAGTTTGCAGTACTAGCTAGCGTTTCTGCCGCAACCATAAGTTTTAGATTGAGTGAAAGGGTAGCGGAAATGCTTTTTCGCGACGAAAGTGCGGACAAGGGGAGAAGAAAGCGCAAAGCGATTGTAAGTTTATTTGCTCCGTCAATTTTTGCCATACTCAAAACGTCTTTGTCAATGCTGTCAATGCCTTCGACGTACGACACGAACGCGGTGGGTAAAATTACTAGCACGGATACAATCACGGGCGCAACTTTCGGCCCTGCCCATATCGCAAGCACTAGCGTTACAGCCATCGTTGGCAAAGCGCGAAGTGCGTTTACTACGGGCGAGAGTAGTTTTCTTAAGGGAGTGAATAGCGCGGATAGAATAGCCAAAACGTGCGCCACAAGTACGCTCACGATAAAGGATAAAAGCGTACGAAGTAGCGTGTTTAGTAATGCCGTGTAAGTTTGGCTTTGACCGAGCAGGTGTATAAAAGCGTTAAACGTGCTTTCTAGCGACGGAAAAACGAATTCGCTACCTGCTTTCCACGCGGAATATTCCCACCAAATTAGCGCAATTACCGTTATAATTACCGGGTACAAAATTGCCGATAATATTTGTCTAAGAGTTTTATTCAATACGTTTTATTAAGAGATAAAGAAGTTGTCCGTTACTTGAGAAGTGGAAGTGGGAGCAATTTCAATAATTTTTTGGATGTAATCAATAATCGTGGTTTTCATTTCGTTTGCCTTTACTACTTTGATGTTGCAACCCGTGATTGCGCTTTCCGTCAAAACTGCGGGCGCGAGCGTAGTCGCATATCCTTCTGCCGTGTGCGCGGAAATTGCGTTGTACGCGTCTTCGCCGTGCGTCTTCACCCACGTTGCGCTTTCGGTAAGCGCGTTAAGAAGAGAGTTGCAGAAAGTGGTGTCGGAGGCAAGTTCGTTCTTTACAACGAGTACGGCTTGGGGATAAGAATTTTCGCCCCAAAGCGATTGAAGAGACAATACGTTTTTAATAACGGGAGCAGCAGTAGTGAGTTTGCTTACTTGCGGTTCGGGTGCTACAACGTAATCAAGTTTTGTGTTATCCGTAGCGTTAAGAAGGGCTGCAACTTGACCTGCCTCGATGTTTTTAAGGAAAACGGAGGTGGACGTATGTGCCGATTCGTCTTCGGTGTAAGTAATTTCGTTCTTTTTTAAGATAGCCTTGAAGGTAAGACCAGGGACGTTAGCAAGGTTGATAACGCCTACTTTTTTGCCCTTAAGCGAAGTGATATCGCTAGTCGTTTGTTTGCTCAAAACGTAAAGGTTACCGTGAGTGTTTACGGACAAAATTTTGTACTTTTCGCCCGTGCCACAAAGTTTAGCAGCGGCATTTATGGGCATGAGCGCAGCCGTTGCCGTGCCGTTTGCAACCATGCCACCGATATTGTTAGCCGAAACAACGGTGTAGGAAAGATCTGCCTTTCCCAGTTTGTTCTCGTCGTGCATAAGTTTAGCAAATGCAAGCGCAGGCGCGCCGTCGGGCATATAAATTTTAACTGCGCCGTTGTAAGAAGGGGGCGGTGTGCAACCGACTGCTGAAAAAGCAAAGGTAAGTACGCTAATAAGCGAAAGGATTAGAGCGAGTAATTTTTTCATAATAGTTTCTCCTTTTTTTATAGGCTTGTAGCCTGATTTTTTATTTGTTGGAATATAATGCTTTAGCGCTAACTCCTTTAACCATACCGATTTTGCCGGTAAGCGAGTTAATGGCAGTTGTGGGCGCATCAAGTACGACACTAATGACGCTAACGTCTTTCTTTTGGTAGGGAATACCCATGCGTCCTACAACGTAGGGTGCGAAATCGTGAAGTAAAGCGTTCACGCGTTCTACGGCATCTCCGCTTTCGATTATTATTCCCAAAAGTGCAATTCTGTTTTCTTCCATAGTTTACTCCTTTTCGTGAGGCTTGGTAATAAAATCAGTCGAATTTTTGATAGAGCCAAAAATAAACCCCCTCGCCAAGTTGGGGCAAAGGGGGATAGCATAAGTAAGGGAATACCTCGGTATTCCAATATTACCGTAAATAAAATTATGCATCCTTTACCGTTAGGCGAACCTTTCGACTTAGGTTTTGTACGATTATTATAATATGACAAAGGGCTTTTGTCAAGTCCTTTTTAAAAAATAATTAGTCAGTAATTTCTTCAAAGTCAGCAACGCCGTGTTTGCAGAGCGGACAAATGAAATCTTCAGGGAGCGGACTTCCTTCGTAAACGTATCCACAAATTTTGCAAACGTAACCTTTTTTACCAGCCGTGTCGGGCTTTGGCTTAACATTGTTTTGGTAGTAGGTGTAGGTCATTGTTTCTCTGTCAGAAAGCACACGCGACTCGGTAATGGAGCAAATGAAAAGTCCGTGTGTTTCAAGGTCAACGTACTGTTCTACTTTTAGCGACATAAACGAATTTATATGGCGCGGAAGGAACACGAGCCCGTTGTCAGAATATAGCGGAGTGCAACCCTCGAATTTATCCACGTTGCGACCGCTCTTGAATCCAAAGTGTTCAAAAACGGAGAAAGGCGCGTCGGTAGACAAGCAGTTTACGTTCATAATGCCCGTTTGCTTAATAACGTGATGCGAGTAGTTTTCCTTGTTGATAGCAACGGCTACACGGTTAGGAATGTTGGTCACCTGCGTAACCGTGTTCACAATAAGACCGTTGTGCTTTTTGCCGTCGTAAGAAGTTACAACGTACAAGCCGTAACCGATATTGAAAAGCGCAGAAAGGTCGTTCTTATTCGCGGTGGAGTCCTGCTGAGCGAGATACTCTTTGCAAAGTTCGTTCGCAAGTTCGTCAATTTGCGCTTGGCTATCGTCGCTGAGCGCAGACTTAACGGTGACTACGGTGTCGGCAAAGGTAAGGTTTTTGCTCTTTTCAAGCATATTGCGCATAATTTTTCCAGCAAGGGGAGCCCAACTACCGTTTTCAATAAGTCCAACCGTACGGTTAGAGAAGTTTCTTTCGGTCAAATGGTTGATAAACTCGCGCATAAAGGGGAAGATTTCAGCATTGTAAGTAGTGGTAGCAAGTACGATTTTGCTGTAACGGAACGCGTCTTCTACCGCCTCTGCCATATCGCAACGAGCAAGGTCGTTAATTACTACTTTGGGACAGCCGTTTGCTTTCAACTTTTCAGCCAAACGGATAACCGCCTTTTTCGTGTTACCGTAAACGGAAGTGTAAGCGATAACAACGCCTTCTTCTTCGGGTTGATAACTCGACCAAGTGTTATAAAGCGACAGATAATATCCAAGATTTTCAGTCAAAACAGGACCGTGTAAGGGGCAAATAATGGAAATGTCGAGAGTAGATGCTTTTTTAAGAAGGGCTTGTACCTGAGCGCCGTACTTTCCAACGATACCGATATAATATCTTCTTGCCTCGCACGCCCAGTCTTCGGTCACGTCCAAAGCACCGAACTTGCCAAATCCGTCAGCCGAGAACAAAATTTTGTCCGTGCTGTCGTAAGTTACGATTACTTCGGGCCAATGCACCATAGGCGCGGTCACAAAAGTAAGGACGTGTTTGCCAAGAGTGAGAGTGTCGCCTTCGCCTACTACGATTCGCTTGTCGCTAAAATCCGTGCCGAAGAAGTTTTGCATCATTGCAAACGCCTTTTGTGACGAAACGATAGTGGCGCTAGGATAGGCTTTTGTAAAGTTCATAATATTAGCTGAGTGGTCGGGCTCCATATGTTGAACGATAAGATAGTCAGGGGTTTTACCGTCCAAAGCATTTTGTAAATTATCTAGCCACTCGTGCGTGAAAGACGCGTCCACCGTATCGAGAACGGCAATTTTTTCGTCCATAATTACGTACGAATTGTACGACATACCGTTTGGTACTACGTATTGTCCTTCGAAAAGGTCAACGTTATGGTCGTTTACGCCGATATATTTTACGTCGTTAGTTATAAACATAATATTTCTCCTATATGTTCTATGTATTCCTATTATAGCACAGTTGAGCTAAAAACACAAACGAAATTTATAAGATTTGTCCGTCGGTTGAAATGGTTACGACTTGCCACGGGATAAATTTTCCGCTGTTTCGTAGCGCTTGCGCTGCCGCGTTTTCAAGTCCGCCTCAGCAGGGTACTTCCATGCGCACCACCTTAACGCTCTTAACGTCGTTTTGCGCGATTATCTCTGTAAGCTTGTCAGCGTAATCTACGCCGTCAAGCTTCGGACAGCCTATTAGCGTGACGTGCTTTCTCATAAATTCGTCGTGAAAGCTCGCGTACGCATACGCCGTGCAGTCCGCCGCAATCAACAAATTCGCTCCGTCAAAGTAGGGCGCGCGCACGGGTACGAGCTTTATTTGGCAGGGCCATTGCATCAGTTGTGAGCCACCGTTGTAAGACCTTTGAGGGGACGTACCCTCGCGTTTGAGTACTTTTGCCACGGTAGACGGGCAAGAGTGACCTGACGGGCAGGGGTGAGAGGATGAGGCTCGTTTTGCTTTTAGCACCGCTTGCTTGTCGTAAGCAGGGGCGGAGCGCGTTACGAAGGATAAGTCGGAGGGCCAAGCGGTCTTAGGAAG
>JAZOUI010000090.1:0-1759 GCA_045658145.1 Pumilibacteraceae bacterium | reverse complement strand
AACAAAACGATACTCATGATTTTCAGCGTCGTAAACGAAGTTTTCCTGGGGGAATTTAAGCGCGTAATTAGTAATATTTTTAAGCGTTTCATAATTAGCGACGGTCGTTTCTCTTTTCTTATAAACAATCTCGCTGTCCTGTCCGATTTGCCCCGTTATGTAAAAACACTTTTCGTTTTCAATATAATAGAAAACTTCGGCAATAACCACACCTTGAAGTTCAGGTTGCGTTGACGTTTTTGCTTGATAAACCTCGTCAACGTTATACTTCATAGTACTAGTTGAATTTTTGCCAAACTGGTCGGTAATCGTTTCGAATAATTTATGCGGAACGTTACGCAAATCCATTACGCTTTCCCACTCGTTTTCAGATACCGTAGTATCAATTGGGTCAATATCTGCCGTATACGTATACTCGCAATCGTTACATTTATAAGTCATAACGCCTTTTGACGTCACAGTAGGATTAGTCGTAACTACGCCTTCGTCAAAGTCGTGTTCCTCACTCACGTATTCACCACACTTACACTCTCTTTTATGCTGGGTATCGCTGATTGAAATCGCGTCTCCGTACTCGTGCGTATGTGGTGAACAGCCAATCGCCAAGCAGCAACACGAAACGATCACGAGCAACACCGCAACAAATCGTTTACTCATAGTTTTCTCCTTTTATTAAAAGTATACACCCCCCCGCAAAAGTCAAGCGTTTGGGGATAACTTTTATTTTACGCTTTTATACACGTCGATTGCACGAATTCCAAGCATAGGCAAAAGTCGCATAATCGTAACTCTTCTTCTCATATAAACGTGATACTGAATTCCAAGGTCATAAAGGTCGGGATTTACCGCAATATCTTCGCCCGTCATTGCAGCGCCTGCTATGCGATAAAGTTCACGCAATCTTTGGGGCGAAGGTATTTCTTCACGAATAATTTGCTTAATCTCGTCCCACTTCTCTTCGATAAGAGCAGGCTCGATTTCATTGACGATAGTATCAGGAAGATTGAGTTTTTTAACGTCTTCGATAAGTTCCTTGCCGTAAACATTTTCGATCTCCGTCCAGTCAAGAACTTCTTTTTGCGCCTTTACGCTATCAAGTTCAAGAAGTTTGTAATAAATATCGGCAGTAATAAGCGTCGCAACGCCCACCTTTTTGCCGTGGTAGTCGGAAATTTTACCCTCAACCAACTTTTTGCACTCCCAGAAATGCGAAATGATATGTTCAGTTCCAGATGCAGGGCGAGTGCATTTTGCAAGTTGCATTGAAATACCTGTAAGCACGAGCGTTTCCATAATCGCGCCTGCGGCGTCTTCGTTATCAACGACAACTTTGTCAGCAAGTGCAACCATACGTGCAATAGCGTCACGCACAAACTGCGCTACTCTTTCGCAGTAATAGTCCCCGTGCAAAATATTAGCCACACGCCAGTCGGCAATACCGATATACTTTGCCATTACGTCGCCAAAACCTGCAGCCTTAAGTTCGATAGGCGCTTTCGCCAAAATCGCAGTATCGGCAATAATGATTTTGGGTTGACGGCAAAAATACGAGGTTTTGAAATTGTTTTCAGTAATAGGCGCAGAGTCGGATGCAAATCCGTCCATAGAAGGTGCTGTTGCAACGATTGCTAGTGGCTTATCTGCTCTAAACGAAGAAAGACGGCAAATGTCGTTAATCGAGCCCGTGCCTACGCTGAGAAGTCCGTCAACGCGTTTAAGCGCAACTTCGAGTTCGTTTACTTCGCGCATATCAGCAACG
>JAZOUI010000089.1:0-2569 GCA_045658145.1 Pumilibacteraceae bacterium | reverse complement strand
AATTTTTGTGCGCATACACAAATAGTACACGGGCCACGCTGTAATTTTAATAAACCATTGTATAAAAGCATGCATTATTTTTCGTCCACCTTGGATGCGCTTTTGTTTTCGTAAACTTTGTTAACTGTTCTCTGAAGGAAAGAGAGCGAGTAAAGATTGAGCGGAAGAATAGGAAGAATAATGCAAAATACGATATGCAAAACTTTTTGGATAGTAAACCACGGCTGTTTCATATAATTATTCATACCCAGTTCATTCGTTTTTTGCTTAAGTGCAGAGTGTGCTTTTAGCACGAAGTAAAGACCGGCAAAGGGCACAAAACAGCAAATTGCCCACGAAAGTCCCGTTTTCCACTTGCCGATAAGCTCGCGTAGCGATTTGAATAAAAATGCCGTCCAAATAAATCCGAAGATGAATCCAGACAAAATAGAAAGTCCGATTTGTACGAACATAATTTCGCCCTTTTCAGGAGTGGGGGCGCTGTCGTCATTTTCAATTTCGCTGATGTCAAGCGACGGATCGTTCGCTTTGAGTTCTTTAGCAACGATTGCAGGCGTGTAGTCGTACGGCATTTTGCAAGCAAGTATTGCACCTATAATGCACACTAGACACACGATAAAGGGGATGATAAGCGTTCCTAAATTGAACACACTTGCCTCGCTCGCGCCCAAAAGTAAGGATGCTTGCGATACGTTTTCTGCCCAAACTACGCCACCAACTTCTTTGCTAATAAAGAGCATTTTGATACTTTCGTAAATGAGTGAGCCTGAGATTGCGCCCACGATAGAAGTGAAAACGGCGTTTGCTGCAAAGTACATTGCCGAGTGATTTTTCTTGATGATTTTTTCTTCTACGGCAGACACCTGTGCGGTAATCATATAGGGCATCATAAAGAACGAACCGATTGCCCAACTGCCCATTACTCCACCCAAACAGCCTATAACGTACTGCAAGGTTTTGTTGTCTGTGCCCAAAAAGTAAGTTGAGCCAAAGAAGAAGGAGAGGATGGAAATTGCGAAAGAAATAAGGCAAGTTTGGTAAGTAAAACGTATGCCTTTCTTTGCTTTCAGTTTATTGAATAAGTACAGCATAACAGGTACGGGAGCAAAAGCGCAAGTGTTGATGAGCGCCATTTCCGCACCGTTAAATCCCATACCACCGATAATCATAGCGTTCATACCGACAAGGAACATTTGAAGTCCGAAGAAGGTACAGCAGTTTACCGCCGTCCAACGCATAAATGTTTTGTTTTTGAGTGTTAAAGCAATGCTTTCTTTGAACGTTACTTTTTCGGGTTTTAAGCCATCGTTTTCGGGATAGCCGTATTTTGCGCCTTCCTTGATCATCACGAGTGGAATAATCATTGTGAGCATTAAGGGGAGACACAAAAATACGAATTTGTCAACGTTGATTTGCAGTCCGCTTAAAAGTAAGGGAACGAGCGCATAAACTAGGCAGTATGAAATAGTGTCGAAAAAGGATTTGTAACTAGATACGCGCAGTTGTTGTTGCTCGTTTTTGCAAACAGTGGAAAGCGAGCCGTAAAAAGAGATGAGACACATTGTATAGGTCGCAAAGAAAACAAGTGCCCAAAAAGTTATCCAAATTGTGTTAAGCAGTTGATTTTCTGCTCCGCCGATAGGCAACCAGCACATCGCAAACGACAAAATCATAGGTGGTAAGCACACCAAAATTGCAGGACGGCGACGACCCCATTTGGTGGAGAGTGTATCCGTGATATGCGCAAAAGGTATGTCGATTAGTCCGTCGAACGCTTTTGCAATCGCATAAAGTATGGGGAAAATAGCAGGCAAAATAAAACAAGTTCCGCTTGCGATCGCCTGAAAAGTGTTGCCTGAGCCAAGTGCCGCGGGGTTGATTGCATCAGTAAAGTATGCGCCCATTAGCACCATCAAAAAGTTTGGGCCAAATCCCGAAAAGGCAAATAAAAATTCTTTCCATTTGTTATTTAACGTTTCGATTCTCATTAGTTTTCCTTCCTTTACGATTCTTCTACAAATTTTTGATGTACGAGCATACGTCCGCAACGGTTGCGAAAGACTTTCCGTCCGTCATAGGTAACGAAACACCCGTCTTTTCTTTTATTAGGTCGCATAATGTAAAGTAACTTAAACTGTTTCCGCCTAAATCGGTGAAGAAGTTGTCACTTTGTTTTATTTCATCTATGCTAACGTCTAGTGTTTGCGCAAAACAAGCGCGTACGTCGTTTTCTAATTGTGACCAAGTCGCAAGTAGTTCATTGCTGTTTTCGTCAAGAGTAAGGACGTTGTATTTGCCTGCAACGTATCTGTCGGCGATTTTTTTGCGACTAATTTTAAATTCGTTGTGAGTGAGTAAAGCGTCGCTCGTTACGACAATTTTTTTAATAGTGCCGTTGAGCGCAAGTCTAGTCAGTTCGCTTTGCGCATTTTCGTAAATGGACTTTAGATTCTCACTCGTGTAGCATCTAGGCGCGGAAATCAATAGAGTAGGCACGCCGTTTCCTGAGAATATACATACGCTGTCAGCGCCTGCGATTTTTAGTTCACTTTCGCGTAAGGTCGGGTTA
>JAZOUI010000088.1:0-4946 GCA_045658145.1 Pumilibacteraceae bacterium | reverse complement strand
AACGCATAATTACCAATACTCGTGACCGAATCAGGAATAGTTATTTCTTTTAATTTTGTGCAATAAGCAAACGTATCATCATCAATAGTGGTAATAGAATCAGGCAAAGTGATGCTTGTTAAATTATTGCAACCGTGAAATGCATACTTACCAATAGTGGTAACCGAATTAGGTATGGAGATGTTTATTAAATTGCTACAGCCGTGGAATGCTTGACTGCGAATAGTTGTAACGGACTCGGGAATGACGATGTTGGTAAAATTAGTGCAATAAGCAAACGTATTATCACCAATACTCGTAAGCGAATTAGGTAGCGTAACGTTAGTCAAATTATGACAATTGTAAAACGCATAATCGCCTATATGCGTAACTGAATCGGGAATAGTGATTTTCGTTAGTTGATTGCAATGGCTAAAGGTAGCGTATCCGATTTCGCGAACTAAATCAGGAATAATTATTTCCTTTAATTGACTACAATTATTAAACGCATAACTGCCAATACTCGTAACCGAATCGGGAATAGTTATTTCCGTTAAATTAGTGCAATATGCAAATGCGGCATTGCCGATATTTTCAACTGAATCGGGAATAACGACTTCTCTAATATATTCACAAGATTTGAAAGCAAAGTCGCCAATGCTCGTAACCGAATTTGGTATTTTAATTGAGCGTATTTTTGTTTCAGTAAACGCGTTTTCGCCTATTTCCGTTACGGGCTTGCCGTTATAAGTGGGGGCGATATGTATTTTCGTGGCATCGCCGTTGTATTTTGTAACACGTGCATAAGCGCCATTGATTTCATATTCCAAACCCTCGGTAGGCCCGATAGTGCCGTAACAGTACTTGCAGTTGTCCGTGCCGTCGTTGGTGTGTTCGGATTTACCGGGAATCATGTGACAAAACGAGCACTCAGTCCAATGGAAAGAATTGTTTTTCATTATTACAAAGGTGTGTTCGTGCGTGTCGTAAGCGATATATATTACGGAAAACACGGCAAAAACGAGAAAAATTAAACTGCCGACAATTATAGAAAACTTTTTCATATATGCCTCCGTCTATTTTATGGTTTAATTATAACAACTAAGTAGCGTTTAGTCAACGCTTTATAGTAAAATATAATTCTACAATCCGTGTAATCGCTATTTTTTTAGCATAATTTACAAAACGACAACCCGTGCGGTGTCTATACTATAATTGTATACCAAGATATATGTTACGCTTATACCTTTACTATATAGCCATACTATTATTATCTTTTTAAATGGTGCGCGAACGCATACAAACGAATAGAGTGGGCGGATAATTCACGGAATACTTTTTGATTTGTGCAAATTGAACATAATTTGTATAAAATTTTGTGCATTTTGGTGTTGATATTTTGGTGCAATATGTAGTACAATAATATCAAGAAAAAACCATAAATAAATTAAGGAGTGGATTATGGCAAGTTTATCTTTAAGACACATTTACAAGATTTATTCGGGTAACGTAAAAGCAGTTAGCGACTTCAACCTCGAAATTGATGACAAAGAGTTCATCGTATTCGTAGGTCCGTCTGGCTGTGGTAAATCTACCACCCTTCGTATGATCGCAGGCCTTGAGGAAATTTCCGCAGGTGAGCTTTATATCGACGGCAGACTCGTTAACGACGTAGAACCCAAAGATAGAGATATCGCGATGGTATTCCAGAACTACGCGCTTTATCCTCACATGACCGTATACGAGAACATGGCGTTCGGTCTTCGCCTTCGTAAGATGGCATCCAAGGAAATTGACGACCGCGTAAAAGAAGCGGCTGCAATTCTTGGTATCACGCCTCTTCTTTCCCGTAAGCCCAAGGCTCTTTCGGGTGGTCAGCGTCAGCGTGTTGCACTTGGACGTGCAATCGTTCGTGAGCCCAAGGTATTCCTTCTCGACGAACCCCTTTCTAACCTTGACGCAAAACTTCGTGTACAAATGCGTACCGAAATTACCAAACTTCACAACAAACTCGCTACTACCTTCATTTACGTAACTCACGACCAGACCGAGGCAATGACCATGGGTACGAGAATCGTAGTTATGAAAGACGGTATCGTTCAGCAGGTTGATACTCCCCAGTTCCTTTATGACAGCCCCGAGAACAAGTTCGTAGCGACCTTCTTAGGCTCGCCCCAGATGAACCTTTTCGAACACGCTGTTCTTAGCCGTGAAGACGGCAAGATGTACGCTTCCTTCGGCGACAACAAAATCCTTGTTCCCGAAGATAGAGCAAAGCGTCTTATCGACGAAAGTTATATCGGACAGGAAATCACGGTTGGTATCCGTCCCGAAGATATTCACGACGAAGAAATCTTCATCGCATCTTCTCCCGAGACCATCATCAATGCTCACGTTGACGTAGTAGAAAAGCTTGGTAACGAAACCTTCCTTTATATGAACGTTGCTGGTAAGGATGATTACACCGTTGCTCGTATTGATGCAAGAACGAATATTAAGGCTGACGAAGACGTTAAGCTTGCTATTGACGCTCATCACCTTCATTTCTTCGATAACAAGACCGAACTTACTATCATGGGCGTTCCCAAGTACAATATGATCGATGCTGATCTTACTGCTACTGAAAACGGCCTTGAAGTTGCATTCGGCAAGACCACGATTGCTCTTGGCGCTGACGTTGCAGCACGTCTTACCCAGCCCGAACTTATCGGTAGCAAGGTAAAAGTTGGTATTTCTCCCGACGCGCTTAAGACCGAGGCAAGCGAACGCGACGTTGAACTTAACGTAACCGTTGACTTCACCGAACTTTATCCCAGATTTACTGCAGTTTATTCTGCACTTGAAGGCAAGTCCACCTTCCTTGCATCTAAGCACGCTCTTGATGCTGACATTAAGGCTGGCACCAACCTTACCTACTATGTAAATCCCGCAGACGTAATGCTCTTCGACGCTACTACTGGCGAAAAGATTCTTGCTTACCGCGCAGTAACCAACAACGAAGTAGTTGTTAAGACGACTGTAAAAGAAGGCATTGCTACGCTTGCATTTGGTAAGAGCAAACTCGTTGTATCCGCTGAAGGCTTTGAAGAAGGCGAATACGCTGTAAAACTTGGCTACAAAGATATGGAATGCTCCAAAGAGGCAGTTGCCGCTAACCCCAGACTTGTTGTTTCTGGCGTTGTAATGGATGCTGACGTTCTTGGTGGTAGCACGATTATTTACGCTCGCGTAGATGGCGTTGCTCCTTACTTCACCGCAATCGTTCCCGGCACGCCCAAGCTTAACATCGGCGACAAGATTAAGTTCGTTGTAAAAGCTGAAAATATCGTTAAGGCGTAACGAATAATTGAAAACATAAAAACCCGTTACCATCAGGTAGCGGGTTTTTTGTTAAGGCTCATTCGCAATAACTGACCGATTTCTAACGAAAAAATTCCTGCGAAATCCTACTTATTTTCCTCAGTTACCGTCGAAGACGGTTTAGTAGGCTTATGTTAGGGTGAATGGTTTTGTGACTTGCGCTTGTTTGTTTGACCGAACGGTATGGTCGTACTGTGAATCAGGCTTTGCCTGCGCCTTCGAAAGAATAAGTATCTTTCTTGTTTTTTATCGTTAGACCGCAACAAGTTGCTAATCGCTCATTTATTGCTCAATCGCCTTTGTTTCATTCACAATACCTGACCGATTTCTAACGGGCGACTAATAGTCGCCCCTACGATTTACCAAAACGGTAAGTGATATAGTAGCCTCCATCTGACGAGGGAGGTGGCAGCCGAAGGCTGACGGAGGGAGAGACAGCCACAGCCAGTTTCGTAGGCTTATGTTTGAATTTACAGGTTACAAATCTATACTGAATCTTGACCATACGGTATGGTCGTACTTATGTGCGCTGTCGTTGCGAGCGTAAGCGAAGAATTTAGCGCACTTTATAATTATAATGGAGTAAACTATGACTTTTTTAACTGACCTTGCAGATAAACTCGAATCCATTTCGGCACGCGCTGACGTTAAGGGTACGAAAACTATTCTTGACCTTGCGCCATCATCGGATAATCCAAGAAATAGCGAAGGCGCATTTGTAACGCTTAACGACGGAAAAATACTTTTTGCTTATTCTCGCTATCACGGGAATACGCACGACGACGGAGCAAGCGCAGACATTTACGGTATGATAAGTGACGATAACGGCAAGACCTTTTCAAAGCCTTACCTTATCTTGTCCAACGATCAGCACCACGCGCAAAACTTTATGTCCGTGTCCTTCTTGCGATTGAAAAACGGCGACCTTGCGCTAATCACCTTGCGTAAGGACGAAGGACTTCAATGCCGTCCGTTCATTATGACGTCGGAGGACGAAGGAAAGACTTGGAGCGAACTTTCGCCGTGCATTGAGACGGCAGGCTATTTCGTACTAAACAACGACAGAGTAGTGCGCCTTAAAAGTGGTCGTATCCTTTTGCCCACTTCGTATATCCGTACTAACTGCGTTTTTGACGGTAACGGTAAAGTCGTTAAAAGTACTTGGAAACCGTGCCGTGCAGTCGTGTATGCAAGTGACGACGACGGAAAGTCGTGGTACGAACTTGGCGCAGGCGTTGATATGCCGTACCTAAACGGCGATAGAAGTAGCGGACTTCAAGAGCCAGGCGCTATTCAACTAAACAACGGAGTGGTGTGGATGTATTTCCGTACCGATTTGGGACGAATTTACGAAAGTTTTTCGCTGGACGACGGCTATACTTGGACGCCCGTTCAGCCCTCGAAATTCACTTCGGCAATTTCGCCTATATCCATTAAGCGCCTTAGTTGTGGCGATATCCTTGCCGTGTGGAATCCTATTCCCGTGTATAACGGCAGGAGCGAAATGGTGGACGGCACTTGGACGGGTGGCAGAACGCCTTTAGTCGTTGCAATCAGTCACGACGACGGAAAGACTTTCTCTTCGCCCACGACCATTGAATCTGACC
>JAZOUI010000087.1:0-3129 GCA_045658145.1 Pumilibacteraceae bacterium | reverse complement strand
AAAAATCGTTACCGCGCTAAAAACGGGACCATACGGTATATGCGTTTTTAAATGCGACAACAATGTCGTTGACCATCAAATTACGCAAATGATGTTCGAAAACGGCGTAAAAGCAACGCTTACGATGATTGCATTTACGCGATTTGTAGGCAGAAGAATGGAATTTTTTGGCACGCACGGTCAAATCACTTTGGACGAAGTTCGTGATTTCGTTCGTCTTTCCGAGTTTGGTAAGGACGAAGTGGTTTATAAAATCAGCGATATGGTAGAAAAAGAACGCGGTCACGGTGGTGGAGATTATTTTCTCGTGCAAAATTTGTACGAAATAATTACGGGCAACGGTACGAACGAAACGGCTATGGAAAGATCGGCGGAAAGTCATTTGATGGGCATAAGCGCCGAGATTTCACGCAAGCAAAACGGAAAATTGATTAAAGTGCACGAGGACTAGGCGTCGTTTTAACGCTTGCCTAGAATAAAACGATGGGTTATTTATTTTTGTTTTTATCCGTATTTAGCGGAGCAGTAAAAGGATTTTTTGCGAAAAAGATTAGTAACAAAACGAGCGGACTGAAAAGTGCCGTTTTGTCAAATCTAATTAGAATGTTGTTTTGCATTCTTATTGGATTTATTTTCGTTGCTATCGACGGAGTGTCGTTTTTGGCTGTGCCGTCAACGGTTTTGTGGGTGTCAATCTTTTGCGGAATAACTACGAGTGTTTTTATAATAACTTGGTTACTTGCGGTACGAACCAGCGCATATACATCAATGGACGCATTTTTGTCAATGGGCGTGCTGATACCTATTTTGCTATCTAATTTTATCTATCACGAACAAATTGCCGTTAGTCAAATTATAGGACTCGCTTTGCTTTTTTTGGCGGTAATTTTAATGAGTTCGTACACTAATCAAATAAAACAACGCCTTACGATCCCCGCCGTTTTGCTTTTGATAGTAGTAAGTTCTTCTAGTGGTATTACGGATTTTCTGCAAAAAGTATTCGCGTATAACAGTTTATCTACGCCTGCGTCCGTATTTAATTTTTATGTATATATATTTTCTGCAAGCACGCTCGCTATAGTGTATTTAGCGTTGTGCGTGGCAAAGAAAGATTCGGCACAGTCGTTAGAAATAGAAGCAGAAAAAGAACGAATGCTCGACAAAAAGAAGATTATCTACATAGCCATAATGGCAATCTTTTTGTTTTGCAATTCCTATTTCAAAACGCTATCGGCAGGTTTGCTTGACGCGGCTTTGCTTTATCCGCTTTCGCACGGAACGGCGATAATCTTGTCGCTTACGATGTCCACATTGTTCTTTAAGGAAAAAATAAAACCCGTTTGTATACTAGGTCTTATCGTACTGTTCGTAGGTCTTTTGTTTATAAATGTGATTATATTTTAGTAAGATTTTGTTGCGACTTTTCATAAGCAAAAATAAAAACGACGCATATCGTTATGCGCCGTTTTGTTTTATTTTGAATAGTTTTTCTAAATATTACTGACGAATATCGCCTATGTTTACAAAGATATTATAACCTATATTTGCATTGTAGTGGTTGGGGTCGTTATTTAAGATCGTTTCAACGTCGCGCTTTGCGCTAGTCGAAATTCTACGTTGAGCGTTTTGCAAAATGTTGTTAACTTGGTCGCTTACTTCACGGATTTGCGCAACGGTCATATTCGGATTGTTGTTGTAAAGTTTTCCGTTAATAACGAAATTAATTTCGGTGGTGTAAATCGTAACGTCCACTTCAATTGAAAGTTTGTTGTTGTAGTAAAGGTCGAGGAACTTGGACTCTTTGTACGCGATAAAGTTCATAGCGTCGTCGATAGGGCGACCAGTCTTGTGGTATTTCTTTCCGCCACCGCCTTTTTTTAAGCCAAAGCCTTGGAACTTTGCATCGTGGTCAAGATCGTCATAAAGAAGACCGTATTTTTTTATGTAACTAAACAAGCCGATTACGTCAAGCGCAAGTATTGCCCAAGCCAAAATTCTACTAAAATCGGGCGAAATTGCGCCAAGGAAGTAAACGACAAGTCCGTACAAAAGTCCAAATCCAATTCCCACTACGGGTACGGAAACAGTAACGTAACGGTTACCGAAACTTTCCATACAAATTAAGCACATAGAAAAAGTTGCTACAAGCATAGCGATTGCACCCGTCGTCGAGATAATCTGGATATCCGTGTAGGGCGCGTCGAGCGCAAAAAGTTCTGCCGTTATCATATTCGAACTTGTAGGCGCTACGATAATGATTAAAATTACGAAAGTTGCAATAAGGATTGCGAGTTTTAAGAAACGGAAAAAGCCGTTTTCCAAAGCGTCAAGTTTAAGTACGTCCCAAAGCAACGTGTGTACGAGCGCCAAGATTGCAGGCGCGAGAAGGAACATTACGGGAACGGAACAGGTCAGCGCTATTACAAGCGCGATAATTCCTTCGCCCAAAACAATGCCCGTGCGAATTAATGATTTCATTGCATTTCTCCTATTTATTTAATTTGCGCTTGCGCGCTACTTTTACATTATAGCATACGGAAAGAGAATATGCAACAAAAAACGCTTTGCTCCTTGACAAAAAGAGTAAAGTGTTGTAAGATATTTCTATCAAAATCAGGGGCAAGAATATGGCGATTTACTATATTGACAACGTAAACGGTGATGATAGTCGCGACGGGCTTTCGGAAAAGACGGCGAGAAAGAATTATACGGATATTGCGCTTAACGACGGCGATAGCGTACTTTTTAAGCGTGGTAGTTTTTATCGCGACACGCTAAAAACGACAAAGTACGTGCGCTACGGGGCGTACGGAGAGGGCGATAAACCTACTTTTTGCGGTTCGGTGGACGTCAGTCGTGAGTGCGACTGGGTAGAAGTAGAGCCTAATATTTGGAAATGCACCTATCCGATTGCAACGGACGTGGGTAATTTTGTTTTTAATGATAATGATTGCACGGCGACCTTTAGGTGGAGTAAGGCTGAACTTTGTGGACAAGGAGATTTTTACGACGGCAAAGAAACGGTCGAGATTTATCGCCACGACGGTAATGAAATGCAAGAACTTTATATGTATTCGGTGGGTAATCCTGCTCACGTATATAGCCATATCGAGGCAATCCCTTACGGCG
>JAZOUI010000086.1:0-7949 GCA_045658145.1 Pumilibacteraceae bacterium | reverse complement strand
AAAAACAAGATTTTTGTAAAATACTATTTCCAAAACAAAAGCGTAAAAGCGTGGAAACGCTTTTTGTTTTTAGTCAGATTTTACTAGCAGGCACGCTTACGTTTTTATCTATTTTTACGTTTGGATTTTGGTGGAGCGTTGCATTTCAGTTCCCCGTATTTTTACTGATTAGTATAAGAATTGTCCATTTACTATGTTCGCGTTTTGCCCGTCGTCCACACTTGTGCGTTAACGAAAAAAGTTTAAGCGATAGCGCAACGGCAACAATAGTTTATTCTAGACTTATCGCTAGCGAAAAGGAAGTAAGCGACGCTATTTTTATGCTAAAAAGTATCGCTTGCGCGCACCCAAGCGAGCGTTTTTCGTATGCTCTACTAGTTGATTTTCCGTCTAGCGATAGTGAAATTTCGCCTTATGATAGCCCACTTATTGAGTTGCTTGAAAAGGAATTTAACGGCTTAGGTAAAAGGTTTTCTTTGTTACTTCGCAAGCGAACGTATAACGAAAAAAAGAAAATCTATGATGCTCGTGAAAAGAAAAGGGGCGCGCTTTTGGATTGTAACGAATACGTACTTTACGGCAAAACGGACGTTTTTCGCTGTATTTTGGGCGAGCGAATAACTAGTAAGTATGCGATTGTGCTAGACGCCGATACGTTTTTGACTAACGGGTTAGAACTTATTTGCGAAATGGAACATCCGTACAATAGTGAAATAAACGTTATGAGTTTGAATATGCACGCCACACCTAAAAGCGCAAACGTAACCTATTTTTCTATGCTTACAGCAGGCGAAATGGGGTTAAACGGCTATATTAACGTGAGTAACGGAGTGGAAAACGATCTGTTTTTTTCGGGCAATTTTACGGGGAAGGGCATTTATCGAATTGAACAAATGCACGAGCGCGTTAGCAATGCTTTTCCTGATAATGCGATTTTAAGTCACGATTTTATCGAAGGTGCGTACGCAGGTTGCGCTGTGACGGGCGAAAGTGCGCTTGACGAGTGTCCACCCACGTTTTCGGCATTTTTTACGCGTTCACTTCGTTGGTTACGCGGTGACTGGCAACTTTTGCCTTGGCTTTGCATAAATGTGAGAAATAAGCAAAACAAAAAAGTCAAAAATCCTTTGCGACCTATTCAAAAATGGCATATTTTTTGCAATTTGCTTTATTCCGTCTTGCCCGTTGTTTATTTAATGCTTATTGCTATTGCAGGAGTGGTTAAAGCAGACTATTTGGTTTTTATTTCACTTTTAGGACTGTTTATAGGCGAAATTTTTTCGTTGCCGTTACTTGCGAAAAGACCAAAACTGTTTTTCAAAAATTTTATTACCGACCTATTCCTGTTGTCAGTTTTGCCTGTGTATGCGCTTTATAATGGCTATAACGTGCTTTTGACGTTAGTGCGCCTTGCGAAAAAGCGTGATCTTTTGGAGTGGAAAGTGTACGCGCATAGCAAAGGTAAGAAAGATTTTACGTTGCTACTTTTTTCAGTTGCTATAACGGTATTTTTATTGAACTTATTTTTAGCGCAGTCCTATATGGTTGGGCTAGTTTGCGTGCTTTTCGTGCTAGGCGCGCCACTAATAAAATTAACAGACGAAAGCGTTAAGAATAAAGAAATTCCTTCGGCAATGCAAGGGTATCTTATGCAAATTGCACGTTTAACGTGGCAATATTTTGACGAAAGCGTTTCGGCTAAAACGCATTTTCTTCCGCCTGATAACTATGACGAGCGTGATGGCTACGGATACGCTATGCGCACTTCGCCAACTGATATCGCAATGGCGCTTAGTTCGGCGTTTTGCGCTTATAAATTAGAAATCATATCTCAAGAAAAAGCGCAAATTTTCATAAAAAATGTCGTAAATACGCTAAAAAAGTTACCCAAATGGCAAGGAAATTTGTACAACTGGTATAATCTCAATACGCTAGAAGTTTTATCGCCTAGATACGTTTCGTTCGTGGACGAAGGCAACTTTTTGTGTGCATTAATGCTTGTAAAAAGTATCGCTGACGAGCAAACTGCGCAGGAAATCGAGCAACTTATATCCGAAACAAAAATAGAAACGTTGTTCGATAGCGAGCGCAATTTGTTCTTTGTTGGGTACAACGAAAACGAACGCTGTTATGACTGCCATTACGACCTTTGCGCGAGTGAATCTAGCATAGGATATCTTGTTGCTATTGCGCTAGGCAAAATTCCACCGTCATCGTGGTATGCGCTTTCTCGTAGGCTTGTGCGCTCTAGTGGTGGAACGGCAATGTTCTCGTGGACGGGTGGAGCGTTCGAATACCTTTTAACGCCCATGTTTTTTGCCTATGAAAAAGGAACGCTTTTTTATCAAAGTGCGCGTTCGTGCGTAAGGGCGCAGGTGCTTTATTCAAAAAGCAAAAAGCAAGACGTTTGGGGAATTAGCGAAAGTCAGTATCGTAGTTATGAAGACAATGGCGACTACAAGTATCGCGCGCACGGGTTAAGCGAACTTGCACTTTGTAAAAAATACGATAGCGACGTTTTTGCGCCGTACGCGTCTTTGCTTGGCTTAAGTTACGCGCCTGATGCTGTGCTTGCAAACCTATCGTTTTTTATGGAAAAGGGGATGGTAGGAAAATACGGTTTGTACGAATCTTTCGACGGCAAGCCGATTAAAACGTATATGGCGCATCACCAAGGAATGATAATGCTAGCCATTTGCAATTTCTTAAAATCTAACGCCGTAATCGAGCAGTTAAGTAAAAATCCGTCGCTTTACAAAAGTAACGCGCTTTTGTCGTTGCCGTCGTGTAATCATAACGTAGAACGAAACAGAATTTTGTTGACTAGCGAAGGGAAAATTGAAAGCAAGCGAGTAAATAAATTGTACGCTTATCCAACGCTTTCATTAAATTTTTCGGGCGAGTACACCTTGGTCGTGGACGAGCGAAACAGAGGCTTTTCGCACTATCACGGTTATTTGCTAACAAGAAAACGACAGGGTACGGGTATGCTCGTTTTTGCAAAATTGGGTAAAAGTGAGTATGATTTAACGGGCAGAACTGACGCGCAGTTTTATGGCGAGCGCACATGTTTTTATTTTAATTGCAAGCAATTTCACGCTAGCGTTTGCGCGATGACGCTTGTTGGAATAGAAGGCGAAGTAAGACAAGTTTCGCTTAAAAACACGAGTGGCAAAGATGTTGAAATTACGCTATCGTCGTACTGCGAAATCGTGCTTGATTATGAAGAAAACGACAGGGCGCATCGCGAGTATAACAGTATGTTTGTAAAGACGAGCGAAATTTCTCATCCCCACGCTGTAATAGCGCAACGCCCTAACGCGCCTTATTTTGCGCATATCGTAAACGGAGCGAAAGCAGTATATGAGACTAATCGTGCAAACTTTTTTGGTCGAAGTAAAAACCTGTCGATAGGGGACGTGCTTGATCCTATTTTTAGCGCAAGCGTCATAATCAAATTAAAAGCAGGCGAGCAAAGGCAAGTGAATTTTGTGTACCTTGCATCATTTTCCAAAGATAAACTAATCAAAAATTTGCTTATGGTGTCGCAAACAGGTTATTTTGACAAGTACGCTTTGCTAGGTAACTATGCGCCTATGATCGAACTTGCAAACGGTTATGCATCATTTATTTTGTCAAACGTAGGTAGTTATAAGGAAAATTTGGGTAACGAATTTCCATTGTGTTATCCGTTAGTAGCCGTCAAATTTCTATCTCGCTCACGCGCTTTTTCTTTTGAAAAGCAAATAAACGCCTTATCCGTGGTGGCAAAAGCAGGGATAAAGTTTAACCTAGCAGTTTTGTATAGCGAAAAGAGTGGATATTTTCATAATGATTATGATCTTATCGAGCATCTAATCGAGCGTAGCAACGTGCGAAAGTTTATGACACGTGGTGGAATTTTGCGCATAGTGAACTACGTTAGCCAAAAAGAATTGTATCGGTTAATAGAGCGAAACTGTGTGGACTTTGATAGGGAAAACGTTGAAATTATAAATCAGACCGAACTTTTTGCGCCTGTGTCTTTACCCAAAAAACTAATTAGTCCTAACTTAATTTTACCACTTGGAAAAGGCGGATTTACTGAGGACGGTGACTATTATTTGGACGTAAGTAATGCGCCTGCGCCTAAGCCGTGGAGTAACGTAATTGCTAACGAAAACTTTGGCACGCTTATCACCGATAGTGGTGGTGGATACACTTATGCGTATAATTCGCGCGAGAATAAAATAACGGAGTGGAGTAACGATAGCGTTTTAGATAGTAGTAGTGAAAGTATATTTTTAGGAGAAAGTAATTGCATTTGGTCGCTTACTCGTAATCCTGTTAGCAAAAATGCAAGTTACGGAGTTTTGTTCGGCAAGGGCTATACCACGCACTATTGCAACTACAATGAAGTGCATACTACGCTAACCCAAACTATAGGTAGCGCACCTATAAAGTATTACGTTGTCAAGATAAAAAACGAAAAAAGCAACGTCAGAAAAATTGATATTACTTTTTGCATAGACTTAGTATTAGGCGACTTTAAGGAAAACACAATTCACTCACTTCATTTTCAAAAAGAAGGGAATAGATTGTATGCGAAAAATATTCAAAACGAAATGAAAGTTTTCGTTGATTGTAGCGAATCGCTTTTTGGTTATGCTTTTTCGCGAAAAACAATGAAAAATAAGTATGGAAGATATGTTAAAATTAGCAATCTAGATAATAGCGTTTTTGGTAATAGTCTGATTTATTGTACACAAATTTCTATTGCGCCAAGCCAAGAAAAAGAAGTCGTTTTTGCACTATGTGTTGACGGTAATCCTGCATTTGACAGCGTGCACGAAATTTTAGATAAAAATATTAAACGACGTACCACGTTATCGCCCGTTTTGATAGAATCGGGAAATTTAGCATTAGACTTTTTATACAAATGGTTGCCTGTTCAAATACTCGATTGTAGGTTTTTAGCGCGTACTGCGTTCTATCAGGCAGGTGGCGCGTATGGTTTTCGTGATCAACTGCAAGACGCAATGAGCGTGATGTACTTTGATAAAAATTTGGCACGCGAGCATATACTTCGTTGTGCGTCTCATCAGTTCGAGCGTGGCGACGTTATGCATTGGTGGCACCCACCCTTTACGGGAGTAAGAACGCACTTTTGCGACGATAGACTGTTTTTAGTTTGGGCGACGGTAGAGTATATTCGTTTTACGGGCGACAAAGACGTTTTAAATGAAAGAATTGCCTTTTTGCGAGATATTCCACTAAAGCCAAACCAAAAATCCGTTTATGCTACAGCACAGCCCACTATGGAAACTTATCCGCTTATCGACCACCTTGCTCGCGCTATAGACAGCACTACGCTTAGTGAAAACTCACTTGTTTTAATAGGTGGTGGCGACTGGAACGACGCTATGGACGAAGTGGGCGAAAAGGGTAAAGGCACGTCTATTTTTGCGACAATGCTATTGTATCTTTGCATCAAAAAAATCCTGCCTTACGCCGATACAAAACAGCATAGCAAATGGTCAAAAATTATGACGGAAATCAGCGACACTGTAAATAATTCTTGGGACGGCGAGTGGTTTATACGTGCCGTGACTGACGACGGAAAAGTGCTGGGCAGTAAGTATTCGCAATCGTGTAAAATCGATTTGCTTTCGCAGGCATTTAGCGCGATAAGTGAAATTGCAGATAGCGAAAAAATAAAGACTGCGCTTATAAGTGCGCAAAAACTAATAGATAAGCAAAACTCAATCGTAAAACTTTTTCAGCCACCTTTTTCTCGTGATGATAAAGGTATAGGTTATATTACCAAGTATCCAAGTGGCGTGCGCGAAAACGGCGGACAGTACACTCACGCCAGTGTTTGGTACGCGATAGCCTTGTTTAGCATAGGCGAAAATGAAAAAGCGTGCGAAGTTGTAGAAATGCTTAATCCGATAAACCACGCCCGTGATGAAGATAGCGCGTACAAATACAAGGTCGAACCCTTTGTTATGAGCGCAGACGTTTATTCTGGCGAGCGAATAGGCGAAGGCGGATGGACTTGGTACACGGGCTCGGCGTCGTGGATGTATAAATGCATCACCGAATATATGATGGGCGTAAAAATTGAGAGCGACAAACTAACGCTTAACCCTCACCTGTCGACTGCCTATAAAAAGGTCACGCTCACAATAAACCACGGCGACTGCCACGCGAAAATTGTTATCGACAACGAAAGCAAGGGCAAAAAATGGCACTTTGTCGTGGACGGAGTGGGATATAACGTCAATTTTCTTCGCCTTTCGCCCTCGATTAACGGCAGAGAAATCGTATTAAGGCGAGTAGATTAGAAAAAATGCATTAATTTTTTGTATTTGCTTGCTATAAAAATGCTTTTAATGTATAATGAAAGTATGGATTTATTTGATTTGACAAACAACAATAGCATTTCAGCGCCCCTTGCCGACAAGATGCGCCCCCAAAAACTTGCCGACTTTATCGGACAGAGCCACCTTATTTACCCCGGCTCGCTCCTTGAACGCGCGATAAAAGCGGACAAACTGGGCAGTTGCATATTCTTCGGCCCACCGGGTACGGGCAAAACCACGCTCGCATCACTCATAGCGCATACCACTAGCGGAGCGTTCGTAAAACTCAACGCCGTGTCTAGCGGAGTAGCGGACGCTAAAAAAGTGATAGAAGAGGCGAAAGAGCGACTTAAACTTTACGGCAAAAAAACCTATCTTCTTTTGGACGAGTGCCATCGCTGGAACAAAGCGCAGTCTGACTGCGTGCTTTCGGCAATCGAAGACGGCAGTATCATCTTTATCGGCTCGACTACCGAAAACCCGTATATCTCAATGACGCGCGCAATCGTGTCGCGTTGTAGAGTTTTCGAACTCAAAAGCCTTAAGGACGAAGATATTAAGCGTGGACTTAAACGCGCAGTCGAAGACAAGGAAAAAGGCTTTGGCAGAATGAAACTTACCGTTACGGACGACGCGTACGCGCATTTTGCTTGGGGAGCATCAGGCGACCTTCGCAACGCGCTTAACGGACTTGAACTCGCGGTCTTGACGACTCCGCCCGATAACGAAGGCAATATCGTCGTTGACAAACAAGTAGCCGAGCAGTCTATCCAAAAGAAAACGGTGTCCGTTGACGAGAGCACCTATTTTGATATGCTTTCCGCGTTTTGCAAATCCTTGCGTGGTTCGGATAGCGACGCCGCGCTTTACTGGGCGTTCCGTCTTATCGCATCAGGGCTTGATCCCCTTATTATCTTCCGTCGTATGATAGCGCACGCTAGCGAAGACGTAGGTCTTGCTAATAGCCAGGCGCTTATTCTGACCGTCAGCGCAATGACCGCTTACGAAAAAGTAGGCCCGCCCGAAGGCTTTTTGGCGCTCACTCACGCCATTATTTGTATTTGTACTTCGCCCAAGTCCAACTCCGTCGTTTGCGCTATGGATAGTGTCCGTCAGGCAGTAGAGGAGAACGGCGCGTACTACGTTCCGCTCCACCTTAGAAACACCGATTTTTCCACGCTCGATAAAAGCGACGTGCCCTATATCTATCCGCACGAGTTTGGTGGCTACGCAAAACAACAGTATCTTCCCGACGAACTCGTAGGCGCAAAATTCTATTCGCCCAGCGACAACGGTGATGAAAAACAAATCAAAGAATTTTTAGAGTATATCAAAACCCACTTTTATAAATAACAAACACGAATAACTAACGAAAAGGACTTACCACCTCGGTAAGCCTTTTTGTATATTTCTATAAAAATTAGCATATTTTTTTGCAAAAACCTATTGACAAGCGAAAAAAAGCGTAGTATAATAATATTGTAAATGCGTTTCCGTATCGCAAAATTTCATTAAAAGGAGAGAGAATATGAATCGAAAAAAGTGGATAAAAGTTTTATCATTATTGTTTAGCGTAATGCTACTATGTGTTGGCGTGGTGGGGTG
>JAZOUI010000085.1:0-9206 GCA_045658145.1 Pumilibacteraceae bacterium | reverse complement strand
TATTTATGTTATAATAAAATAGTAAGTACTATCATTGCTTATATTGTGACCTGTCAAAAAAATAAAAGGGTAATTTTATTATGGAGACAATATACTATGTTTCAATAGCTTTATTTTATTCTATGGCGCTAATCTCAGCCTTTATGATTGCGTTTGCTTTTATCACGCACGGGCGCAGAAGGTTTAAATTAAACGGTGTGTTTTTGTCTTCATTATTTTTGCTTTTCCCAGGAATCCTATTGACATTTTACTATATTATAACAATCGTATCATTTTTTAAACCCTTTTACTGCGAAACTGGCGTACTAATAACGCTAATGTTTTTTTTAATTGTATCTATTCTCGCAAACATCTTATTATGGATATACGTTCATTTTTCAATAGAGGTTTATTCGGATAGATTCGTTTTTAACCATTGTTTTCATGGTAATACTATGATTAAGTATGCCGATATGGATTTGTCACAAACAAAAATATTAATAGTGAAACGCAAATTTTTAGGATCTTTTGATTACTTGGCAATAAAACTAAATAATGGCGACTCACGCAAATTTTTAATTGATATTCCGCTTTTTTTCACTACAAATTCTTTATTGCTAAAAAAATTGCGTATTGATTTTAAACTTAAAACAGAGTATTCTAAAAACAAAAAACGTTGAGGTATTTACATTGCAAAAAATATTAGATAACGATTTAAGAACTATGATCAAGGGAAAAAGCACGAAAAATATGGTTATCATCTTTTCACTAATAGAAATAATCACTATTTTTTGCGCAATATTTGTTCATATTGCTTTTTCTATCGGTTCTTTACTTTGCCTTTTTGTTATACTTGTTTTTCTCATAGATAAACTTGTTTATGTGAAAAGATATGAAAATCAAATGCAAGTCAATGACAACTATATCTCTCTATATAACAGTCGAGGTAAAAAATTTCGTTCGTTTGATTTAACTGAATATGAAAAATGTTTCTTAATGGTAAGTTTTTCTTATAACATTAATATAAAAGGAGAACGTTTCCCCGAAACTCAATTTATTTACAAAAAATGCTTAGTCTTTTATAAAGATATCGATACTTTTGGCGAACAATTCGTTGACTTATATAGTTACATTGATTACAACGTTCATTACAACAATCCCAACCTAATAATAATTGAAAATCCAAGCTTAATAAAGCAATTATCTTAAAATCATACTAGGCGACCACGCGACTTCTC
This sequence comes from Pumilibacteraceae bacterium, assembly GCA_045658145.1. Taxonomy (GTDB): domain Bacteria; phylum Bacillota; class Clostridia; order Christensenellales; family Pumilibacteraceae; genus UBA10677. The sequence continues at coordinate 7,989 of JAZOUI010000085.1, read as the reverse complement.
TCCCCTCAACCGTGCTTGGGGTAATCACAAAGTACTCGACGCTAACTACAAAGAAAAAATAAGGGCAAGAAAAAGAGAACTAATTGACGTTACACAAAAAAAACGGGCTACCGCGTGGTAGTCCGTTTTTCTTTATTTGCTTAACATTTCTATTAACGAATCGTACACGAATTCTACGCTCGCACGTCTAACCGCATTTCTGCCGATTTCACCAAAATAACGGGTAACGGTATATTCCGTTTCGTCTATTGCAAAACCAAAGCACACCATTCCAACCGGCTTTGTTGCCGTTGCTCCACCAGGACCGGCAATACCTGTAATGCCTACGCCTACGTTTGCGTCACTAACGTTTTTTACGCCACGCGCCATTTCTCTAGCCACTTGCTCGCTAACCACGCCATAGGAAGAAATACTCTCCTCACTCACGCCCAAAAACTTAATTTTTGCGTCGTTAGCGTAAGTTACGAACGAACTGTCGATAACGGCTGACGAGCCCGCAATCGCTACTAACTCCGCGCAAGCAAGCCCTCCCGTACACGACTCGGCAAAGGAAATCTTTAATCCTTTTTCTTTGAGAAGTTCAACTACACGTTTTGCCTTATTAAGCGAAGAATTTTCTCTCTCTTCATTTGTTGTAATTTTATCATCTATCATATAATAAAGTATACACCACTTGCTAAACTATGTCAAGACTTAAAACCATTTTTTCATAATAAAAAACCAACCATTTTTATGGCTGGTTTTTGAAATCGCGTGGCACGTACCCGTCCGTTATGCTAATTTTTTACCGAAAAGCATAAGTGCTGCATTTACGATAAAGATAACGCCTGCAATAATGCACATAACGTCGATAAGCGCAAATTTAGCAATGATAAGAAGTGCACCGATTACGATAGTAACGATAGAGGGGAGCATCGCCATAAAGCCGTTTTTATAAACTTTGATAAATTCGGTTACGCCTTTAATTACAAGCAAGATACCGAAAATAAGCAAAACGATTTCAGCAATAAGCCAACCGCACACGATTATTACCGCTCCGATAGCAATAGAAATAATACCCTTAGTCGTGTCCTTAGTCTTAACGATATCCATAACGCCCGATACGATAAAAAGCACACCGATAATGGTCATCAAAATTCCAAGAACGCCTGCTCTGAAAATCACAAGCATAAGTCCTATGAGCGCATAAATGGCGCAGTTGATAAGGTTTTCCGTGGACAAATCCATTTTTTTATTTGACATAACATTCTCTCCTTAATAACGTTTGTTATGCTATAATTATAATACTCTGACAACACAGTGTCAAGTAACTACAACTTTTATTTGTAAATCTATAATAATTTATGCTTGGAAATAAAACTTTGTTATAATTCTTGCTTTTATGTTAAAAATATGGTACAATTAAATTATGAAAAGAATCGCGCAATTTTTTAAAGTAAGTGAAAATGAATTTCTTAAAGACGGCACGGCGGAACAGTACGCTAATATTACTCTCCCACGTCGCGCAACGGCAGGTAGCGCAGGTTACGACTTTTTTGCGCATACTTCCTTTACGCTCGCCCCTGGCGAAACGATAAAAGTGGCTACGGGTGTGAGAGTTAAAATCGACGACGGTTGGGTGCTTAAAATCTATCCGCGCTCGGGGCTTGGATTTAAATACCGTCTTACGCTTAACAACACGGTGGGCGTAATCGACAGCGACTACTTCTACGCTCAAAACGAAGGTCATATCTTCGTAAAAATGACTAACCTTGGCGATAAAACTTTTACCGTCGAAAGTGGTCAGGCTTTTGCGCAAGGAATTTTTGTGGAATACGGCATTTCCGTCGACGACGATTGCGTAGCAGTTCGCACGGGAGGATTCGGCAGTACGGATAAAAAATAATAGGATTTTGACTATAACATAGCAAAACCGTAGGGTACGTACCCTACGGTTTTTTGTTTTTTAGTATTCAAGCTTAAATAATCTTATCTCGCCCGGGGCAAGGTGAACTGCCACTTCTACGCCGTTTTCACTACGCCAGAATATTTCATCGGGATGATCTTTTTCAAAATCCACTTTCTCGCCGTTAAAGAGCATCCATACTTTTTTAACTTCGGGACGGAGCGTGAATTTGAACAAATCGCACTTGTCATAACTGTTGTTAAACATCATTGCGAACTTTTCGCCCTTTTCGTCTTCGAAGAAACTTACAAGACCAGGCGTACCACAGTCGGTTGAATAGCCCATAATGCCCAACTCTTTACACACGTCAAAGTTTGCCGAGAAGAACATATATCCACTATAACGCTTGTTAATACATTGCGTATCAAGATGTTTTGCATTTTTTAAGATATCGGCGTAGTCGCGATGGAATTTTTTGTGGATACGTTGCATAGCGTAATAAGTTTCCGTCTTATTTCCCCACTCGTCGATAGGGCCACCACGGTAGTTAGATCTTCTAACAGGCGTGTAGTAGGTAAACCACAGCACACCGTTTGCGCCACACGCTATCGATCCGTAAAACTGCCAACGAAGCGCGTCCACGTTAGGTACGCGATAACGGAAATGCCCTACACTCAAGTTTATCGAGAAAAGGAACTTGTCTTTCTCTTTTGCCATGCGCTTGAAATTATAAAGGTTGTTATAGAAATCGTTTATATATTCTGGCTCGGGATTCATTTGTGTATAGCAATCGTACGAATATGCCGGACAAGCGGACATCTTTTCAAAATCGCGCATATAGTTAGTAAACGACTTAAACTCCGTCGCCTCTCCTTCACGGCTAAGTACTTCATAAGGGAAGAAATTCATATACGGCAAATAGTTGGGCGCAAGTTCGAGTTGGATACGGCAAATTTCCGCACACGGCACTATCGTTGCGCCATACGGTTCGTCACCGATAAAAAATCCCACTACGCCCTTATGATCTTTCCACTCTTCCACAGCCGAAAGATAAACTTCGCGATAGCCGTCGGGATCTTTCGTATACGCGCCAAGATTGCCACGCGCGTCGTTTATAATAAGCGAAATACCGTTTTCATAGCAAAAGTCCACCATCTTCTTAAACTGCGCTTTATCCGTTTTTTCTGGATCAAAAAAGGGAGAGATAGTAAGCGTAATTCCGCACTCCTTCCACTCAAGCACTTCCTTTTCGTTCCACTCGAATCCCGGTGGATAATAGCACCAAAAACCTATGGGAAATCTTTCAAAACCAATCATAACGTACCCCCTTGTTTTAAAATTTCACATTAATTTGTATTGATTTTATTATAGTATATTTTTTACGTTATGTCAATACGTTTAGCAAAAAAACTCCCACTTTTTAGTGGGAGTTTTTCTCTATTGCGTTCTATTAGTTTCGTAATCAAAATTAGTATGAACGTACACAACGTCGATATTCTTTAATTTTTCATTAAGCGTTATTTTGGTTACGCCCAACATATCAACCGCGTGCGAGTCGTAAGTGCTAGTTTTAAGCCCGTAAGTAAGTCTTATTCCATCGTAAACAATGCTGGTAGCAATTTTATGCTGGTGTCCAAAGAAAGCACCTTTACAGTTCATTTCTTTTAGTTTTTTCCAAAGACCTTGTATGTTTGAAAAACCAGACGCGATTTCTCTCGCCATGCCCTGATCGCCTGGCTCACTAGGATAAAATGGGAGAGTTTCGCAGGTATCCTCATACTTTGACACGATCGCGGTGCGCGCCTCGGGAAGCGGAACATGTTGGAACAAAAGCGTGGGAACTTTTCCATACTTTTCAAACGCTTTTTTGGATGAATTGACCATCCAATCAACTTGGGAAGTACCAAAACCTGCGGAAGATTTTAACTTTCTGAGGTCAACGTTACCCATGTTAAGTCCCTCACCCGTTTTTGTATTTACAACGTGACATCCGTTGGTGTCCATCATATAAAGTAAAAATTGAGGCGTACCACGACGCGTAACGAGCACGTTATAGTTGCTATTGCCATCTATCAAACCACCCTGCTTAAAAATGCAGTACTTGCTGTTTTTGAGTTGATCGATTTGCCAAGTAACGCCCTTTGCGCTCTCGTTGTCGTGATTACCAAAAACCATAAGCCAAGGCACGCCAAAACTGTCCATCACTTCAATAAACTCAAGCCACATTTGTCCATCATCATCAAGCTCGCCGTAAATATTGTCACCTGTTGCAACGATAATATCAGGTTTTATCCTATCAAACCCCTCACGAACGTAGCGCCAAGCGCGAACTTCGTGATTTTTTGCCATACCGTTACCAAAAATACCCCTTAATATTTGCTCCTGGCGTTCAGACGTACGCGCGCCATACCAGTTTTGAAGTTGCGTATCCGTGATTTGCATAATCTTGATATCTCTATCAAGCGCAAAATCCATAACGAAATCCACCCTGTTTTCGCCCTGCTTAACCGTGCAAGTCGCCGTTGACAAAATGGGTGGCGGATCACTAGCGCACGCTCCTAAAAACAGCGTTGCCGATAACGTTAATACACACGTAAGTACTACACAAAATAATTTAGTTAATTTTCTCATATTTGCTCCTTAGGTAAAAAGTATCGGCTAAGCGGTTAAGCCTAGCCGATAAACATAAATTAGCCGTTAGTTTCTTCTACAATAATAGTATCACCATCAACGGTTACGCGGTAAGTTTCACCGATATTAATTACGTACGAATTAGTTGTTTCGTCATAATCACACTCACCTACGCCCCAAATTTGACCTTCAAAGTTAATAAGCATAATAGTGTTTTCAGCCGTCAAAATATCAACGTAAGTTTCGCCGTCTTCAGCATAAATCGTTCTTACTTCATTTACTTCAACAGTAAATCCATCAGCATAAGGAGCAACGATTTTTACGCTACCCGCGCCGATTTCACCCGTAGGTGCATCAGTAAGAGCAATCTTGTAGTACGTCGTGGACGTAATTTTTTCATTGTCGTCGAACGTTCTAGAAATATAATAGTTTACGTTATCGCCCGAAAGAATTGCCCAGTAATCAATTTCCGCGTCATCCTTGTAAAGCGTTGCTCTGTAAAGCGAGCCTGCAGTACGATTAGTCATTGAGTGTACGATTCTTTCAGTAGCGATCTTGTAACCATTTTCGCCCGTTACGGTTTGCAAACGAACAAGAGCGTCGATTGTGTATCCGTAAGAACCAAGTCCGTAATGCGATTCTACCGTGAAGTAGATTTTGTAATCATATCCGTCTGCAGCAGTAAACATTACGCTATATTCGCCCGTCTTTTCGTCCGATTCATAATCAGCACCCTTGATAGAAACGGGGTTGCCCTTAAGGTCGAACATTCCCGAATTCTCATAGAATTCAGCGTCGATTGCGCGCAAAGTTTCGTTACCGTCTTCGTCATAACTTTGAACGATATCAATCATGCCGTGAGTATTTACAACGAATTGCGTAAATGCAGGACCGTAGTAAATGGATACCATATACAAGAAGTCAAGGTAATCGTAAGGATACATAGTCATATGTCCTTGCATACCTTCAACCGAATAGGTGGAAAGCGTTTGTCCCTTGTCGTCTTCACCCTGATAATTTACGTTAATATCGAAGGTGTACGAACCAAGACTGATGGAAAGCGACAATACTCCGCCCTCTCTCTTTCCTTCAACGTAGCACTCGTTAGCATAGCCGTTAAGCACAACCGAGCCAGGAACACGGAATTCATCTTCACCCGTGGGTGCAAACGAAATGGTTTCCAAAGCATATTTATTGCCGTCCGTCATACTTACGGGATATTTATTTGCCGTTGCGCTATCACGCTTGAACACGATTTCAGTACCGTTGTTGATGATATACTGTTCGTTGTTCTCACCGTACTGCTTAGTCTTTTCGAACGGATAACTTCCGAATACTTCACGAACAAAGCCGTACTTGCTAGCATTAGGATTAGTTGCATCTTGCTTATAAACAACAACTTCCTTTTGACCAGCGTTAGTTTCAATATTATAGTAATGCTTGTCAGTTCCGCCAAACACTACGAAACCTTGCTTGGAGAATACGATAGAATCAAGTTCTTGCGTATAATAACCAACTGCTTGGAGAACTACGGGAGAAATCGTATTGTTTTCAGTCTCGTAGTTGTAAATGCACGAATCCGTGCCGTCGGTGGTTTCAAAATAAAGCAAGTTGTCAGTAATAAGAACGTATCTTCCTTCAATCGACACGCCGTCTTCGGTGTATCTGGTTGCCGTACCAAGTTCGGTAAGAATAAGCATCGACCAGTCGTCTGGGTTAAGGTACTTTCTTACAACTTCTTCGTGCATCTTAACAAGCACTTCGCCCGTATATACACCGTTGTTTGCATCAAAGTTGTAACTACTCAAATTACCGATAAATTTAACGCTGTTACCACCCGTGGTGTAATTAAGAGTAACAATTCCGTCGCTAATTTCATAAGTAGCAACTTCGTCAATAGCGTTTACGGTCTCGTTTTCAATAGTATAAACAACTGCATTGCCCTTGCCGTCAAGGTCAACGTAAACTTCTTGGCTAGCCCAGTTGTCCATCATAACGTAAGTACCGTACTCGGTCGAACGGAGCGTGAAAGCAGTTGCCGTAACGTCGAACACGTATCTTTCTTCTTCGCCGATAAGCGTAATTACGTTTTCTTCGTTAACAACGTAATTGCCCTTGTGTTCATTACCGTTGTCGTCGATATAAATCGCTTCCATACCATAACCGTCAAGCGTAAGCGTTGCATATCCGCTAGACGTGTATTTCTTGCCATAGCCGTCGTTAACAGCAAAGAATTCGTTGCTGTTTCCACCATAAGCAAGTCTTATGAACAAGAACTCAATTTCGGTAGAACTGAACTTGTAAATAGGTGCGCCGTTTTTGGTTTCATCACCAGTTTCGATAATTTGACCACTAACTTCGCTAGATACGGTTTCGTTTTCGCCATCAACGTCAATAGTCTTATAAACTGCATTGCCCTTGCCATCGAAGTCAAGCGAGTGCATAACGTACTTGTCTTCTTCGCCCTTGAGCATCATAACGTACATATTGCCGTATACTGACATTCTTTCGTTAGAATATGCGGTATAGGGAGCAAACGTAAGTTTTACGAAAGTATCTTCGCCGGTAAGTTCGAAGAAGTAACCGTCGCCTGCCTGCAAAGTAACGTACTTGCTTTCAGCGATTTGGTAAGTACCAGTCACGGTTTTGCCTTCAAAGGTATAAATTGCAAACGCGCCTACAATATTAAGCGTACTACCGTCAGTCGCGGTATAAAGCGTGCCGTAAGGTCTTTCTACGTCGTTTATTGCGGTGTAGGAGAACCAGTAACTTACGTTGTAACCATTGTTATCGCCTATTGCAAACTCAATAGACTTAATTCTTGCGATATTAAAAGGATTTTTGATAACTTCGACTTCACTATCTACCGTTTCCATCGTGTAAACGTAGTGACCATCGTCGTTAAGCGCATAAGAACCTTCTGATACTTTTTTATAGTTACCGTCCGAAGTATAACCGTAAATAACTGCTTTACCTTCTTCGCTTTCATTAAATACGATCAAAGGTGCGTAGTAAATACTCGTTTCGTTGGAGTAGTAATACTCAGCGTAACCATTTGCTTTTTCGATAAGCGTATAGGTGTATTCCGTTACGGTTTCAACTTCGCCGTTTTCGCCTTCAACTTCTACTTGCTCTTCGTCAATATCAATATAGAAAGTATATTTGGTCGTGCTAGTTGCAGCAACAAGGCGAGCAATAAGTCCGCCGAATACGGATTCAGTAACGCTGTATTCACACTCAACTTTCGTATTGCCGTTCTTATACGTTGCATTGAACGTACCGTCAAACGTAACTTCTACTCCGCTTTCAGACGAAATCGTACGATCAAGTCTTTCGTCATAAACAACGTAACCTTTCTTTACTTCTTGACCTAATCTAATTTCGGTATAACGAACGGTCTCAATCTTTTCGCCCGTGGAGTTCAAAAGCGTAATGATTTTGGTTTCGGGATCCATTGCATAATACAAGATTTC
>JAZOUI010000084.1:0-10242 GCA_045658145.1 Pumilibacteraceae bacterium | reverse complement strand
TACGCTAATAACCTGTTAGATCCAAACGGCGTCGCCGTTGCCCTTCGGGTTTCGACTGCGTTCGCTACGCTCACTCCGCTCAAGATGACAACCAAGCTTTTGTTTTTTGTCTCTCGTTATATCGCCATATATAATAATAAGAAAAAAAAGGGTTGTTTTTTTTCACGGAAATTTTACAAATTTTCACGATTTTTGCATAAAGCGCCCTTAATGAATAGACAATATACAAAAGGTGTGTTATAATGGTACTATGCGAAGAGTGGTCTTCGAAAAAACTTAACAGGAGGGGTTAAATGAACCTTTTAATGATTATTGTGTTTGTCGCAGTAGTCCTTGCTCTTTCGTTTGCCGCGCTCAACTTCTACCTTGTTAGAAAGTTGAAAGAGGGCAACGAGCGTATGCAAGAGATTGCCGGGGCAATTAGAGAGGGCGCAGGTGCGTTTATCAAGTACGAGTACAAGATTATCGCAATTATCGGTAGCGCCATTGCTGTCCTTTTTGGACTTGTTATTTCGTGGGAAACGGGCGTTGCGTTCGTAATCGGTGCTCTTATGAGTGCGTCTGCCGGATTTATCGGTATGAAGATTGCAACTTACGCTAACGTTCGTGTTGCTAACGAGGCTAATGAAACCAGAAGTACTGGAAAAACGCTTAAAGTTGCTTTCCGCGGTGGTTCCGTTTGCGGACTTTGCGTAGCAGGCTTTGCGCTTTTGGGTATCTTGATCGTGTACTTCTTGTTTGGTGTTTGGGGCGGAATGCTCGAAGTTACTTCGGCTAGTTCGGTTGTAATGCACACCAACCCCATTACTGGTCAAGAGTACAGTTTCTCGCTTGTACTTTCGGGCTATGCGCTTGGCTGTTCCATCATTGCGCTTTTTGCGCGTGTTGGTGGTGGTATCTACACCAAAGCAGCTGATATGGGTGCCGACCTTGTAGGTAAGACCGAGGCGCATATTCCTGAAGATGATCCCCGTAACCCTGCAACTATTGCTGATAACGTAGGCGACAACGTAGGTGACGTAGCAGGACTTGGCGCAGACCTTTTGGAAAGTTTCGTAGGCGCAATTCTTTCGTGTGCTATCTTGGCTATCGAAGTATTTACGCATAATGCTGTATTTACTTCCGAAACGCTTTACCACAAGATGATTTTGTTCCCCATTCTTTTTGCGGGAATAGGTCTTATCGCGTGTGTGTGCGGTATCGCTTTCCCCCTTATCAAGAGAAAGCTTTCGGATAACCCTCACTTAGAACTTAATATGGCAACGTGGATTTCTGCAGGTCTTGCAATCGTGTTTGGTTTCGTGCTTGCATTCTTCCTTTTTGATGGAGAATCTGACGAGCAGATGATTCAGGCTGGATTTACTATCGGTAAAATCACGCCTTGGGTAACCGCTGCTATCGGTATCGCAGTAGGCGTTATTATCGGTATCATTTCCGAATACTACACCAGTTACGACTACAAACCCACCAAGAAGATTTCGCAGGCTAGTAAAGAAGGTCCTGCGCTTACCATTACGCAAGGTATGGCTTCGGGTATGATTTCTTGTATGCTTCCCGTACTTTGCCTTGGCGCTGCTATTTTCGCTTGCTATATGATTGGCGGAATGTACGGCGTAGGCTGTGGCGCAATCGGTATGCTTTGTTTCGTTGCTACCACCGTTTCGGTTGACTCCTACGGTCCTATCTCGGACAACGCAGGCGGTATCGCTGAAATGAGTGAGCTTGACAAAGATGTTAGAGAAATCACGGACAAGCTTGATAGCGTAGGTAACACCACCGCTGCTATCGGTAAGGGCTTTGCTATCGGCTCGGCTGCGCTTGCTACCGTTTCGATGATGAGTAGTTATCTCTATTCGTTCATGCCCAACTTGATCCTTGATATCATTTCTCGTGACGTGCTTGTTGGTGCAATTATCGGCGCGGCTCTTCCGTACCTTTTCAGCGGTATGCTTATCAACTCCGTTGCAAAAGCAGCGAGAAACATGGTTGGCGAAGTAAGACGCCAGTTCCGTGAAATCCCTGGGCTGTTAGACGGCAAGGCTAGACCTGATTATACGAAATGTATTACCATTTCTTCGCAGGGCGCACTTCGTGAGATGATTGCTCCTGCTATCGTAGCAATCGCTTTCCCTGTAGTTAGTGGTTTCTTGTTTGGACCTCAGTTCGTAGGTGGTATCTTGATCGGCTCGACGCTGTCAGCAATTATGCTCGCAATCTTTACAGGTAACGCAGGCGGTGCTTGGGATAACGCTAAAAAGTATATTGAGGCAGGCGGAGTAGAAGGCGCAGGTAAAGGCACGCCCACTCACGACGCTGCAGTCGTAGGCGACACCGTAGGCGATCCCCTTAAGGATACCGTAGGTCCTTCGCTCGATATTCTTATCAAGATTATGAGCACCATTTCGCTTGTTTGTGTAGTTGTATTCGCTAACTTCAACCTTATGGGTTTGTTCTTCTAATCTAGATAAAATTAACTAAAAATAAAAACGGGCTACCACGTGGTAGCCCGTTTTTTGTATCATTTATAAAATATACGACAAAATCTACAACAAAATATCGTCGAAAGTTTCGTCGAAAAGTTCGCAAATGCGCGCAAGCATTTCATAAGACGGTTCGCATATTCCCTTTTCCCAAGCGCTAATAGTGCGCTGGTCAACAGACAATAATTCCCCAAGGCGTGCTTGCGACAAATTCTTATTCTTTCGTAAAGTTTTTAAGTTTTCAGGAAATCTAATTTCTTTCATACTTCATAATTTTACCAAAAAATATAGTAAAATTCTTGACTTACCAAAAATTTTGGTATAAAATAAAAACATGAAAAAAGGATTTATCACGTTAAAAGAATTAAAACGCAAAAAATTTGGGAAGTGGGTTAAAAAATATACTACTTCAAAAAAATTACAAGGAATAACTAACTTAAAATTTCGTTAAAGGCAGGTTTGAAGAAAACTTGTCTTTTCTTTTAGATTGCGAAATTGTGTAAAAAATTTAACAAATTTTGTCAAAACTATTGACGGATATGGGGTGGAAATGATAAAATATATTTAGGAGAAAAGAGATGAAGGATTTTGACAAGAATTTAATTGCGCAAAGACCTACTGCTGAAGGAATTGAGTACTATGATATTCGCGAAACAAATGCGGATATGTACGGCGTATTTTTTGATGAAGAAAATGGCAAATATGCTCGTTTGACTAAATCGTTTGCGAAAACCGTAAGTGACGGAGTGGCGATTTTGAGTGAGCATACGGCAGGTGGAAGAATACGATTTAAGACTAATTCGCGCGTTCTTAGAATAAAAACGGAGTGGGACGAGTTGGTTCGTTTCGTTCATTTCCCTTTAACGGGCAGTTGCGCGCTTTCGCTTTATGCGGACTATAACGACGGCACTAGCAAGTTTATACATTGCTTTATTCCGCCCCTTAACCCCGAAAATGGATACGAGGCTGAATATAAAATTCCCGATTATATTAAAGCGGACGGTTATACGTTGTATATGCCCCTTTATAACTCGCTTAACAAACTTTGGATAGGCGTAAGTCAGGGCGAGAAAATTGAGAGCGGACTTAAGTATAAGAGAAAGGAAAAAGTGCTTTTCTACGGCTCGTCCGTAACCCAAGGTGGTTGCGCGTCAAAAGCAGGCAACGATTATCAAAGCCACTTATCGCGTTGGTTTAACTTTGATTTTATCAATCTTGGTTTTTCGGGCAACGCAAAGGGCGAAGAGAATATGGCGCAATATATCGCGTCACTTCATCCCGACGTGTTCGTTATGGACTATGATTACAATGCGCCCACGATTGAACATTTACAGCAAACGCATAAACCGTTTTTTGAGATTTTCAGAAAAACGAACCCCTACGTACCCGTTATTTTTATGTCTAGATCCTCTTTTGACATTGATTTAATTGAAAGCCCGATTAGACGTGATATTATAAAAAGCACTTATATTTGGGCGAAAGAGCAAGGGGATGAAAACGTATACTTTATTGACGGAGAAAACATTTTTGGCGAAGATGGCGACGCGTGCACGATGGATAGTTGTCATCCTAACGATTTAGGTTTTTACAGAACGGCGCAAGCACTTAGACCCGTTTTGCAAGAAATATTTGAAAAAGAGAATAATAAATAGTATATGGAGGTATTGAAAATGGAAAAGAACAAGTACGCAGGTACTCAGACTGAGAAAAATCTTGAGGCTGCCTTTGCTGGTGAATCGCAAGCTAGAAACAAGTACACTTATTTTGCATCGGTAGCAAAAAAAGAGGGCTATGAACAAATTTCTGCACTCTTCCTTAAGACTGCTGACAACGAAAAGGAACACGCAAAACTTTGGTTTAAGGAATTAGGTGGGCTTGGTAACACCGCTGAAAACCTTGGCGCTGCTGCTGACGGCGAAAACTACGAGTGGACGGATATGTACGCTGGTTTTGCTGAAACGGCTGACAAAGAAGGTTTCCCCGAACTCGCTGCTAAATTCCGTCTTGTAGCAAAGATTGAAAAAGAACACGAAGAACGTTATCGCGCGCTTTTGAAGAACGTAGAAACTGCTACCGTATTCGAAAAAGCAGAAGTAACCGTTTGGGAATGCCGTAACTGTGGCCATATCGTAGTTGGCAAAAAAGCACCTGCGCTTTGCCCCACTTGCGCTCATCCCCAAAGTTATTTTGAAGTTAACGCAAAGAATTATTAATAATAGGTTTTTGTTTTAATAGGGCAATATGACAAAAAGACGACGGCACGTACCGTCGTCTTTTTTACAATAATCGTTTTTATTAGTCGTTTTTAACGTGAACGTCGAGTTGATTGAAGGGAATTTCAATGCCCTTTTCATCAAACGCTTTTTTAACGCTTTCGAGTAGGTCGAAGTGCACGTCCCAATAATCTGAATTGAACACCCAAACGCGAGTAACGATATTGATACTGCTTGCGCCGTGTTCAACCACGCGGATAAAGGGAGCAGGATCTTTTAAAACTTTTTCGTGCGAAGTGCAAATATCGGTGATGATTTGTTTTGCCTCTTCGAAGTTATCGCTGTAACCGATAGAGAAAGTAAGGTCAACGCGACGAGTTTCCTTTTCTGAATAGTTTATTATAGACGAAGTGGAAAGCGTGCCGTTGGGGATATAAACTATTTTGTTATCGGGGGTGCGGATGCGCGTATTTACGAGATGAATATCTTCAACCGTGCCAGAGTGTCCTGCCGCCTCAATGAAATCGTCTACGCAGAAGGGACGGGTTATGAGCAAAAGCACACCGCCTGCGAAGTTGGAAAGAGCACCGTTCACAGCCAAGCCTACGCAAACACCGAAAGATGCGATAAGCGCCGTAATTCCGCTCGTGTCGATACCCAAGTAGCCGATAAGACAAACAATAACTATTACTTTCAAAACGAGTTTAAGCAAATAAACAAAAGTTCTCGTAAGTGTTTTGTCAAGTGGATGTTTGCCGTTGAGCATTCTTTTTTCCATCTTTCTCGCAATGACGTTAATGATGCGGAAAGAGATTAGCCATATCAAAAGAGCGATTACGATTTTAATACCCGTGTGGGTTGCCCAGTCGATAACGGTATTCAAAATTGATTGAAAATCCATTTTCATACTCCTTTTTATTTTCGTGCGAATAATCGCAACGTAATTTACGTTAAAATTATATCACTAACTTTTGATATTGTCAATGTGCGCTATTAAAATAAAAAATAAAATTTTAATAAAAATCTTTTTTCGTCACCTACAAATATATTTTTGCATACGATAAAGTAGGCTATTGCCAAAAGTGAGGTAAAAATATGTTTGAATTTTTCAATAATGGACGTTGCTGTCATTGCAATCATCACAACGACAGAAATAACGATTGTTGCAGAGAGCGTGATGAAAGAATAAATTGTTGCCACTGCGATCACAACTATCCTAGACCTTGTCCACCTTTTCCACCTGTTATTGTTGGACCTACTGGTCCGACTGGTCCACGTGGGCCACAGGGTATTCAGGGGTTTCAGGGTGTGCCTGGAGCGATAGGTCCTACTGGTCCACAAGGCGTACAGGGCATCCAAGGCGCAATGGGTGCGACAGGCCCTACAGGTCCGCAAGGCATTCAGGGTGAAACAGGTCCTATCGGTCCGCAAGGAATTCAGGGCATACAAGGCGCAACAGGTGCAACGGGTGCAACAGGTCCTACAGGTCCGCAAGGCATTCAAGGCGAAACAGGTCCTATCGGTCCGCAAGGCATCCAAGGCATCCAAGGCGAAATAGGTCCTACAGGTCCTACCGGCCCTGCTGGTGTCGTAACGCCCGCGCCTGCGGTTGCAGATGCTACGGTAGGATCACTTCTTACGCAGTTTAACGCTCTTCTTGCATCGCTTCGTAGCGTAGGCTTACTCGAAACCTAAACTGTAACAAAAAGAAAACGCTACCATGCGTGTGGTGGCGTTTTATCATTTTAGGACAAATTTGGCTTGAAAAATAAGCGTTGTTTTTTATTTTACCACAAAAGACTTTACTTTTTTCGTTAGTTTGTTATAATATAACTAGTTGGAAGAAAAAAGGAGAAAAAGACGATATGCTTAAATTAGGAATTATTGGCTACGGTATCAGAACTTCGTACGTTTGGCAGGGAACAATGCGTCCACTTGGCGGAGTAGAACTTACTGCTATTGCTGATCCTAAATGGGAAAAAATTAAGAGCGAAAAGGGCGATGAACTTCCTAATTGTCATTATTATGCGACAGCAGAAGAAATGCTTGAAAATGAAAGTCTTGACGGCGTAATGATAGGAACGCGTGATGACCTTCATACCAAGTATGCTTTGCTCGTAGCGAAGTACGATATTCCGCTTTTCTTAGAAAAGCCCGTTTCCATTACGGATGAGCAACTTGCCGAACTTGAAACGATAGTAGAGAAAATGGACGAAAAAACGGTTGTTTCTTTCCCGTTGCGTATGAGCAATATCGTTGTTAAGATAAAGGAAATGATTGACAGCGGACTTATCGGCGAAGTTTCGCAGGTGCAGGCGTACAATAACGTTTATTATGCGCGTTGCTACTATCACGATTGGTACCGTAACGACGCTCTTACGGGCGGACTTTATATGACCAAGACCACGCACGACCTTAACTATATCGATTATATCTTGGGCGGAAAAGGGCCTAAAACCATTGTGTCAATGGAGAGCAAGGTCATCTTTAAGGGTGATAAGCCGGCAGGTCTTAAGTGCAGGGATTGCAACGAAAAGGATTGTTTAGAAAATCCTATCAACTTGTCCGAATCGGATAGAAAACTTTATGGAAGTGAAAATGCAATGTGTTCGTTTGCGGTAGATACGGGCAACCACGACAGCGCAACGATAATGATGATGTACGAAAATGGTATGCACGTCGTTTACACGCAAAACTTCGTTGCTCGTCACTCCGCAGGAAAACGTGGTGCGCGTTTTATTGGATTTAAGGGCACGATTGAATTTGATTTCAATACCGAAACGATAACCTATATCGACCACTTCTCCGACAAGGTAGAAGATATCAAAATGAGTGCCGCAGGCGCGCATAGTGGTGGAGACTATTTGCTTGCTAAAAACTTTATTGACGTTATGGCTCAAAAAGAAAAATCTATCGCGTCTTTGAGCGAAGGAATTTTGAGTGCAAAAATGTGTCTTTGTGCGCGTCGTTCTGCTCAAAATAAGTGCATAGTAGAAGTGCAATAAATTAAAACGGGCATATACGTACCCTGTTATTTTGTAAAAAATCATTAGAAAAGCCGTCCTATAGCATTAAAAAGGACGGTTTTTTGCTTAAAAAAGGTTAATTTTGTGCAAATTTTGTAACGAAAAAAGCCGTTTTTGCATATATAAAAGAAAAAGTAATGCCGTAACGACAGGGTACGCATATGGCGTTTTTAACGAAAAAGGCGAAAAAAGGCACAAAAAATAGCGAAAAAATCAAAAAAATGCTTAAAAATGGCTAAAATATGCATTTATTTTGCAAAAAATCGTTGACACAAGCAAAAACTCGTGATATAATACATATATATAGTGAATTTGTACACTTTGTTTTACAAAGATCAAAGATTGCTAAAACCGTTGTGGAGACGGTAAACAAAATTTTCCGTGGAGGAGACAAAAATGAACGTATTGTTAGTTGTTTTAGTGGCAGTTATGGCGCTCGTAGCAATCGTATTACTTGGCGTTGCTATTTGGGAGTTCATTAGAGGCTGTGGAGAAAAGAAGGTAGAGGCTCCTGCTCATACCTGCTGTAAGCAAGTTGAAGAGCCCGCACCCGTACAACCCGTTGCTCAACCCGAGCCTGTTGTAGAAGAAGAGCCTGTTGTAGAAGAGGCTCCCGTTGTGGAAGAAGCACCCGTGGCAGAAGAAGACGACCAGACCGTATCCTTCGGCGTAAGCGCAGCGCGTCTTACTCTCCGTGAAGAGTATGAAGCACAGTCCGCTGACGGCAAGAGATGGTTCGACGCTATCGTAGGCGAGGCCGCTACTTTTGAAAAGGCACGTTGCAAAGAATCTCAGTATGCTTACACCGTTATGCAAGGTCAGGATACCGTTGGTAAGATGAAGTATTCCAAGGGCGTTCTTATGCTTGATTGTACGATTGTTAACGCTGAACTTAAAGCATACGGCAAGGAAAGTGGTTCCAAGATTAAGAATAAGCCCATCCGTTTCAAGATTACGGACGACAAGATTTTGGAAGATGCTATCTACACGCTCCGTCTTGCTAACCAAGTTTCTTTCGAGGCACGTTCCAAGAAAAAAACCGCTAAAGCAGAATAATTTTGTATAAAAGAGAAGGCTTTTCCGTTTTTACGGAAAGGCCTTTTTTGTATTTAATTTGCATTTAAAAAGAAAAGAGCAAACGTACGATTGGTGGTTTGCTCTTTTCTAATATTTTTAAGGAGGAGAAGATATTGTGTATTAGGTAGCAATAACAAACAGTAACTAGTTTGTCATTGCGTAATTATTATAACATACGCTTGTTATGATTTTGTGATAAGAACGTAAGACTTTGTGATAATATAAACAAAAAAATATTACAAAAACAACAAAAAAATTTGTTTATTTGCCTTAATCATACCATTATCAATTAGTATAATAATAGAGATGAAAGATTAACGTAAAGGTAAGAATATGTCACAAAACAATGCAGTTTTAATTATTCCGTCGCTAAACCCAGACCAAAAGTTGGTGGAAGTGGTGCAAAAGGCAAGTGAGATTTTTTGCGATATCATTATCGTGAACGACGGCTCGCGAGTAGAGTACGAGTGTGTTTTTGAGCAAATTAAGCAAACGTATGGCGAGCAAATCCATCTTTTAGAGCACGAGCAAAATAAGGGTAAGGGATGTGCGCTCAAAACAGCGTTTTCGTACTTTTTGCGGACGGATCTTTGCGAAAAGTATAAGGGCGTAATTACTATGGATGGCGACGGTCAGCATAGCGTAGAAGACGCGAAAATGCTAGATGAAGAACTGGGCGAGAAAAACGAGCGTGCTTTACATATAGGGTATAGGGATCTAAGTAGTCCCGTTATGCCTACTAGGAGCAAGTTTGGCAACAAGGCAACGGCGTTTTTGTTTCGTTTTTTGTACGGAGTAAAACTTAAAGACACGCAAAGTGGTTTACGCGCGTTTTCAAGCGATATAGTGCCGTGGCTAGTTAAGGTCAGCGGTCAGCGTTTTGAATACGAAATGAACGTTTTGATCAAAAGCAAAGACGCTGAAATTAACGTTTACGAGCATCAAATACAAACAAGGTACGAGAAAAATCACACGTCGCATTTTCGCTCGTTAAACGATTCGTATAAGGTAATGAAAGTTCTTTTTGGTGGAATAGCGAAGTTCATTTTTGCCGCTTTATGCGCAGGCGTGGTTGATTTAGGGTTGTTTTATCTAATCGATTACGTCATTATTGGTGACAAAATGACGATTGCTTTGTCGCTTTTGATATCTACGACGGCATCAAGGGCGCTAAGTAGTGTGGTTAATTACTTGGTCAATAAATTCATTACTTTTGGTGGCAAAAAGATTTCCAAAAGGAGCATAATCAAGTACTATACGCTATGGCTAGCGCAAATGTGCGCATCCTACGGAATAGTTTTGGGCTTTACGTCGCTGTTTGGTGGCGGAGAAATTTGGATAAAAATGGTGGTGGATTTGTTGCTTTCGCTCGTAAGTTATAGGGCGCAACTAACGTGGGTTTTTAAGAAGAAAAATGAAAGAAAAAAAGAAGAAAAAGAAATATCG
>JAZOUI010000083.1:0-2720 GCA_045658145.1 Pumilibacteraceae bacterium | reverse complement strand
AGGGAACTTGGCGGATATCACGAAAAGCCATACTTAATTCTTTTCTGATAAATCCTGCCGCATCTTTTACCGCTTGAAAAGTACTATCTATCTTATCCTTATTTCCAAAGATCGACAAATAAACTTTTGCAGTTTTAAGGTCCTTTGCGACTTCTACACTCATTACGCTGACCATTTCACTTTTACGCGGATTCTTAATTTTATTATTAATAACGTCAGCGATTACTTTTCGCATTTCGCTATTAAGTCTGTCAGATCTATAACTCATTTACTCTCCCAAAAAATTATTTATCCTGTTCGAGAACGTACGCTTCTACTTCGTCGTTTTCTTTAAATGCATCAAAACCATCAAAACTAAGACCACACTCGTAACCAGATGCAACTTCTTTAACGTCGTCCTTAAAGCGCTTAAGGTTATTGATTTCGCCGTCAAAGATAACAACGTTATCGCGGTAAATACGAACCTTAGCATTACGCATAAGTTTACCACTAAGAACGTAACATCCTGCAATAGCACCAACGCCCGAAATCTTAATAACATTACGGATTTGAGCGCGTCCCAAAATGGATTCGTGGTATTTAGGCGCAACAAGTCCCTTCATAGCAGCCTCTACGTCGTCAATAGCCTCGTAGATAACGTTATAAAGTTTAATATCAACGCCCGTGCTTTCAGCCAAAGCCTTCGACTCGGAATCGGGACGAAGGTTAAAGCCGATAATGATTGCATTAGATACGCCTGCAAGCATAAGGTCGGATTTATTAATAGCACCTACGCCACCGTGTACAACAACTACTTTTACTTCGTTATTGCTTAACTTTTCAAGAGATGCCTTGAGTGCCTCAACAGAACCTTGAACGTCAGCCTTAATAATGATATTAAGTTCTTTCATTTGACCTTCGCTAATCTTGTTGAATACGTCGTCAAGCGTAATTCTCATACCTTGGTTAGCCTGTTCGTTCTTAAGTTTAGTAGTACGTTCTGCAATAATTTGCTTTGCAGTCTTTTCGTCGTCAACAACGTAAATTGCATCACCTGCATTAGGCACGTCAGTAAAGCCAAGTACGGAAACGGGGGTTGCGGGCAATGCTTCCTTAACCGTTCTACCCTTGTCGTCCACCATACCTCTTACTCTACCACTAGTAAGACCGGAAACAACGTAATCACCAACGTGGAGCGTACCGTTAAGTACGATAATGTTAGCGATAGGACCTTTACCCTTATCAAGTTTGGATTCGATAATCGAACCACGAGCCTGACGCTTGGGATTAGCCTTGTAGTCGTTATATTCAGCAAGGAAAAGAATCATTTCCAAAAGTTTGTCAACGTTTTCACCCGATTTTGCGGAAATGGGAACCATAATGGTATCTCCACCCCATTCTTCGGGAACTAAATCGTATTCGGTAAGTGCCTGTTTTACTCTGTCAATATTAGCGCCCGGCTTATCAATCTTGTTGATAGCAACGATTACAGGAACTTTTGCTGCTTTTGCGTGGTTAATAGACTCGATAGTCTGAGGCATTACGCCGTCGTCAGCCGCTACGATAAGTACCGCAATATCGGTAACGTTCGTACCACGCGCACGCATTTCGGTAAACGCTTCGTGACCAGGCGTATCAAGGAAGGTAATCTTCTCGCCCTTACACATAACTGAATATGCACCGATATGCTGAGTAATACCACCAGCCTCGCCTGCGGCTACCGCAGTCTTTCTGATTGCGTCCAAAAGCGAAGTTTTACCATGGTCAACGTGTCCCATTACGGTAATAATGGGCGAACGCTTTACAAGGTCTTCTGCATTATCTTCTTCTTCGTGCATTTCAGCAAGTTTTTCTTCGTGCGTTTGTTCAAGTTTAAGTTCAAGTTCAACACCAAGTTCATTAGCAACAAGTTCCATCGTGGGGAAATCTACTACGCCGTTGATGTTGGTCATAATTCCCAAAAGCATTAATTGTTTAATAATTTCTTGCGCCGTTTTACCGATCTTTTCACTCAAAATTTTTACGGTAAGATTTTCAGTAGTAATTACTGCCTTTTCAATCTTAACAGGTGCAACAACTACGGGTGCTTTTGGCTTTTTATTTTTAAGTTTACGCGTACCCATACGCTCTTCACCAACGTCGTCGGTTATAAAGCCCTTACGGATAAGCGTACGCTTATTCATTGTCTTTTTATCATCAGGTTTGTTAAAATCTTTCTTCTTATCTGCAACACGTCTCTCTTTCGTAGGCGCTACGGGCATAGGTGCAAGTTTTGTTGCGGTTGCACGAGGCGCAGCAGGACGAGATTGCTGTTGTTGCGGTTGTTGAGAACGGGGTTGACCGTTATTATTTTGACGAGGCGCAAATCCACCTTGAGCGTTCTTTGCTCCTTGTGGCTTTTCTCCACGAGCAGGACGCTGACCTTGCTTATTATCACGCGGAGTACGTACGGGCGTAGGAGGCGGAGTATACATACCACGCACAAAACTAGGCTTTGGCGCAGTTGCAGTAGCCGTTTCGGGCGTAGCAAAATGCATTACACGCACGTTATCCTTCTTTTCATCCTTAGCCGGTTCAGATTTTTCCTTTGACTTAACGGGAGCAGGTTCATTTTTCTTTTGCTCCACGGGCTTTTGCGCTACGGTTTTTTCAACCGCAGGCTTTTTCTCAACAGGCTTTTGTTCAACCACAGGTTTTTCAGCCACGGGTTTCTGTTCTACTACTTTTTGCTCCACGGGCTT
>JAZOUI010000082.1:0-13790 GCA_045658145.1 Pumilibacteraceae bacterium | reverse complement strand
ATTTATTATCTTTATATTTGTTTATCACGAACGGAACGCCTATTTGTGCGTTCCGTTTGTTTTTTAAGGCTCAATCGCCTTAATAAGTAATTATGTAGGAGTAATTATGAAAGAAATTAAAGTATTGATGGTCGGCAACAGTTTTGCCGTGAATATGAAAGAATACGTTCCTGCGATTATGCGCGACTACGGTGTGGACGTAAAAATCGGCTGTTTGTATATCGGTGGATGCTCGCTTAAGATGCATCTTGACAACACCGTGAGCAAGGCAAAAAATTATATTTACTATTACAACGAAGGTCTTGAGTGGAAGGAAACAGCAGGGGTGGATATCGACTTCGGCATTGACGCGTGCGAGTGGGACGTAATTACTTTCCAACAGCAAAGTGGACAAAGCGGACAGGGCGAAACTTACTGCGATATTGCACCGCTTACGGCGTACGTTCGTGCAAAACAGCCCAAAGCAAAGTTCGTTTGGCACGCTACTTGGGCGTATCAAAACGACAGTACTCATCCGCAGTTTGCCGAGTACGCAAACGACCAGTACGCTATGTACGGAGCAATCGTAAGCGCTGTTCAAGAGCAGGTTAGCGAAGAAATTTTTGATGATTTTATCCCCAATATGACGGCGATTCAGAACGCGCGCACTAGTTTTTTGGGTGACACGCTCACTTGCGATGGCTTTCATTTATCGGCAGGGGAAGGGTGCTATATCGCAGGGCTCACGCTCGCAGGAGTGCTTACTGACGGGGATTTGAGCGCGGTAAAATTTGCGCCCGAAGGTATGAGCGAAAAGAACAAGAAGGTGTGTATCGAGAGCGCGCAAAACGCCCTTGACTATCCCTTTATGGTAACGCAATCGGAATATTTTGACTGATATGGATATTTTATCGACGTTAAAAAAACACGGGTTTTCCTTTTCAAAGAAGTACGGACAAAACTTTATTACCGACGGCAATCTTTTGGACGCGATTGCGGACGACGCGTCGGTGACTAGCGAAGACACGGTACTCGAAATCGGCGCAGGCGCAGGTACGCTTACGGGCGCGCTGGCAAGAAAGGCAAAACGCGTAATAGCATTTGAAATTGACCGTTCGCTCGAAAGCGTTTTGGACGAAACACTCGCTCCTTACGACAACGTAGAAGTGATTATGGACGACGTAACCAAGTGGACGGACGAAGAGATCGACGACCTAGTTGGTGGCGAATACAAGGTGGTTGCAAACCTGCCGTATTACATCACAACGCCCCTTCTTTTTATGTTCCTTGAACGCAAACGGCGACCCACGTCCATCACCGTTATGGTGCAAAAGGAAGTTGCCGAGCGTATTTGCGCTACTGAAAAAAAGGGCGATTACGGCGCGCTTTCGGTGTCGGTGGCACTAAGAGCGAACGCCCAAATCACTAGAGTGGTAAAGCGCGATATGTTCACTCCGCCCCCAAGCGTTGACAGCGCGGTGGTAAGGATAGATATGCTGGGCGAAATCGCGGTAAAGGACGAGAAAACTTTGTTCACGCTCGTAAAAAAAGCGTTCGCGATGAAACGCAAAACGCTAGTAAACAACTTGTCGGCAGGGTACGGAATGAGCAAGCCCGATGCCGAAACGCTGATAACTTCTATCGGGTTAAAGCCCACGGCGCGCGCAGAAGAACTGAGCAAAGAACAGTTTATTGCGCTTGCAGACGCGATATTCGATAAAAGATAAAACACGAATTAATATAAAAAACACGACGGATTAGAACTGTCGTGTTTTCTTTTTTCAATATTCTTTTCTACCACACAAAAGGTCGATACTTACGTCGAAAAAATCAGCAATGCGCCAGCACTCGATAATACTTGGCTCAATAAGTCCCTTTTCCCACCGTGACAAGTTAGCCTGACTAGTGCCCAGTTCGCGAGCAAGTTGGCGCTGTGAAAGGTTTTGACTAATGCGAAGTTCAGCAATTTTATTGTGTGAGAAATTTTGTTTCATAAAATAATTATATATGTAAATATATAAATTTGTTTGACATATACAAATTTGTATCATATAATATAAACGTATAGGTATAAGTGTTTGTTGCAAAAAACTGCATTTTGGTAAAAAAATCAAGTGTAGCGCAAATTCAGGGAGAGACTTTATGAAGAATCCAAAAATTATATATCATATATCGTGGATATTTGCGCTAGTAAGCTTGGTGTGCATAGGCTTTTCCACGTGGAATATAACCAACCAGGTTGTTGAAAGCCAGTCACTCGCTGGTAGTATCAAAGCCGATAACGTAATCAACAGTAATGATTATATATATTTTGTATCAAATGTGACTCCAACCTTAACGGATATGAAGTGTTTTTCGTATACGGAAACGAGTTTTGTTGAAGATGATAAAGCATCAACGGCTGGATATGTTACAGCTTATTACTATATCAATACGACCAAATGTAAGGAGTATTTGGGGACTAGTGGTGACAATGCAATAAAAGTTGAATGCACTTTAACTGGAACAAATGGAACGGATGCATTAACGATTTTCTCATCTATTAGTGGGAAACGCACTATATCTGCAAATGAAGTTGTAGGAAGTTTGATCACATCAACAGGCGATACATTTACTCTTGGAGTGACAAATCAAACGATTGCATCTACGGATACTTCGTGCTCGTTTAGTTTTGTACTAACCGATATGCTTAATGCTCCAAATTCTGATAGAAATGCACTTACGATTTCGTTTAAGTTTGAAGTGCCTATAGGGGAAAACTTTACGACTAATTTTTACAACGAATTAGGAACTACGCCAGAATTTATTTTTAATATGAGAATAAGTGGAGTTACCGTATGATAAAAAAGGAAAAGAGCATTTTAATAATTTTGCTTGTACTTGTCGTTTCGTTTATAACGGCAGGTTTTTCCTTTTGGATAATTGTTGCTACGCCTAAGTCAATGGTAACCAGTAAGTATAGTGTAGCCTATGATAGTTTACCCGACGTGGCGTATATTTGGCGTAGTGATGCGGAATTTGCGAGATATAAAACGGTTGAAGAAGCATTGTCTAAAGCGCAAAAAAATGACACGGTATATATTATCCCTGGTACAAATCCTACGGTAAACTCGAATTGCGAAGTAAAGAGTGGTGTAACTCTTGCTTTGCCATGCAATGAAAATAAAGAAATATTAAGCAAAACCGCAAATAATGTGAACCAATCACATGGCGAAGATAAAGTAGCATATCTTAACCCCACTAAATATCGTTATTGTAATATGAACATTTCTTGGGGTGTAACGCTCATAAATAATGGCACTATTTCTATAGGTGGCTTTATGAGTGGTGGCGGTGGTGGTTATCCGCTCGCAGCCTTTACTGCTGGTAATTACGGACAAATTACGATGGACAGGAACTCTGTTTTGCAAAATAACGGAGTTATAGAGTGCTATGGATATATTGACGAAAAATCGCGCGATAACGGCTCGCAAGTTATCAATAATAGTGGGAGTAGTATTAAAAGCCCTTTCACTGTTTATGAACATCGCGGTGGTAGTGCGTTTGCAAAATTGTGTAGCTATGGTATGGCTGATTTAAAATCTGCACCATTCAATCGCTTTTATATGGGTAACGTAATAGCAAAAGTTAGTATAAAAAATGGTGCTCAATTGTTAGGCTACGCCAACTTATATGCTGGCGATAAACACAATGAAACGAATATTAAAATTGCTGGTAATGGCAATTCAAATTTGATAAACGTAAAAAGTGGAAGTGAATTAAGAGCAAAATATAATCCAGATACCCAAGTTACGAAACTCCAATTGTATGGTAATGCGGAATTAAATAGTATGGCGTTATCTATAAGTGTTGATATTATAGGAGAAGTATTACTAGAGACAAAAAAAGTACTATTTCCCATTGCTTGGTATTATAACGTAGAATTAAAAAGAAATCTCAACGGCAATAAGGCTAACGTAATATTTAATCAGGATGTTAAGTTGTTGCCAGGTGGCTCTCTTATTGTTGATGAAGGAGTAACCTTAACCGTTGGCAAAATGGCAATTTACGATGCGAATTTTACGACTGATACGACAAAAAACACAGGAACGATGCCGTACGTTAACGGTAATGTAGCGAATATTCCAGCAGGTGAGTTGATTGTTAACGGCGCATTAAATTGTTCTGAATTTGGTGGGGTGGTACAGTCAAGCGTGGTAGGTGCAAAATTGTCTGTTGGTACAGCTAAGATTTCTGTACAAGAAGTAAATACGGATACTTATATAAGTGCATGGAATTATAATTTATCTATAAAAACGGGCGCTAATGCTACTGCAAATACCGCAAGTTTCTATATGACGAATAATAGTAGTTATACGCAAAACGGGAACACATATTATTACTGGTATGATGCATCAAATGCAGAGTTTAACATAACGTATAGTCATGTATATGATAATGTTTCAGACACGTCTGGTACAATAACGAATACTAATGCAACTAAATTTAAATATAGTGCTAGTTTTGAGTTAACAACTCCGACGCATACTAATACTAATTTAAACTTTATGGGTTGGTTTACTGATCCGTCGTGTGCTGAAGAATATCTTATTCAGAATTTTGACGGAGCTATGTTTGTAGGTGGCGACGTAACGTTGTATGGACTTTGGACGGAAGAAAAACCGTATACTATTAGTTTTGTAACGAATTCCGATATTACGATACAGGACATGCCAAGATTACCTAAAGATATGGCAACATTTGATCCTTTGACCAATAGTACAATAAATAACGCAATTACTAAATATGATAATGACGTTACAAAGACACAATATTTTGGCGGTTGGTATCTTGATTCGAATTTAGCTACAACATATGAGGTTGGTAGAATAACGGAAGAAAATATTGATAGTTATGTTGTAGATGGCAAAATTACGTTATATGCTAAATGGATAGATAAAATTGAAGTAAAAGTTGTTATAAGTAGAAAAGATGGAGATCATGATGATAAAACTACGTATGAGGCTAAATGTCAAGTTGTAATAGCGAGGACGGAAAATGATGAACCATATTTTGATTCTACTAATAAGACTGTGACGAAAGCCGAGACGTGGACGTATTATGTTATAGATGGACATTATATTACGATTACAAGTACAGGAGACAATAATTCTACTGCTACTCCTTATACGAATGAAAAAATAACGAATAACAATAAAGAGTTTGCTATAACAGCATATTATGATAATGATGATAACTGTGTCACGGCTGGTACGCTTATAACTCTTGCGGACGGAACGCAAAAGGCGGTTGAAGATTTGGTTGAGAGTGACGTATTGCTCGTATATGATCACGAGACGGGCGAGTACGTGGAATCGGGCATTATCTTTATCGAGCGCGACGGCTGGAAGAATTACGATATAATCAATCTTGAGTTTAGCGACGGCACGAAGACAAGACTTATTTACGAGCACGGCTTATTTGATCTTACGCTTAACAAGTACGTTTATATTACTGAGCAAAACTACAGAGAGTTTGTCGGACACGAGTTTGCTATGATTAGTGGTAGCGGATATGAAAGAGTAACGCTTACTTCGGCTTATATGACTAACGAGTATACTGGATGCTACAGTTTGGTAACGGTATATCATATGAACTACTTCATTGACGGCTTGTTCTCAATGCCTGGCGGTATCGACGGCTTGTTTAACTACTTCGAGTACGACGAAGACTTGAAGTACGACGTAGAGAAGATGCTTGCTGATATCGAGAAGTATGGCTTGTACACTTACGAGGACTTTGCTGAATATATCCCGTATGAAGTTTACGAGTATATGTTCCCTGCGAAGTATTTCAAGGTTGCTGTTGAAAAGGGTATGATTACTTGGGAAGAAATTCTTGCCCTTATCGAGCGTTATCTTGCAGGACACGAGATAATCTAAAATCACTCTAAACATAAAACCACCGAGGACGTACTTGGTGGTTTTTGTTATTTTGGTTTTTTGTGTGGGGGATCTTTAAGAAAGGCGCCCTCTGTCGAGGGAGCTGTCACCAGTGCAAGTGCAACGAGCCGAGTGGCTGAGGGAGTTTTGTAGTAGTATCCATTTTGGCTTTGACGGTCTCTCCCTCCGTCGCTACGCGCCACCTCCCTCGTCAGATGGAGGCTATTACATATCAGCGTTATGGTTGAGATTTGGTCTAAATTACGAAACCGGCTTTGCCTGTCATCCTGAGCCTGTCGAAGGATCTCACAGGTTTATTCGCGATATCGGTTTTTGTTAAGCCGATTGCGTTTATTTGCCGTTGAGATTCTTCACTTCGCTGTGAATGACATTAGGGGTATAAGCCGTACGGTTGTATTGTAGGGGCGGATATTATCCGCCCGTTTTTATGAAAGCACCTTTGACGGACACCTCATCCGTCGCTACGCGCCACCTTCCCCTCGAGGGGAAGGCTTTAAAAAGACGGTGATAAGCATTAAAAGGCCTCCCCTTGAGGGGAGGCTACTAGAGGTTGTTTTTGGACTTTAAGAAAGGCGCCCTCTGTCGAGGGAGCTGTCACGAGTGCGAAGTATAGCGAGCCGAGTGACTGAGGGAGTTTTGTAGTAGTATCCATTTTGGCTTTGGTGGTCTCTCCCTCCGTCACGCTAACGCGCGCCACCTCCCTCGTCAGATGGAGGCTATTACGACCTGTGCGCTGTGGTTAAGATTTGATCTTAATTACTCAACACCCTTTGGGTGCTCCCTCCGTCACGCTAACGCGCGCCACCTCCCTCGTCAGATGGAGGCTACCACATATCAGCGTTATGGTTGAGATTTGGTCTAAATTACGAAACAGGCTTTGCCTGTCATCCTGAGCCTGTCGAAGGATCTCACAGGTTTATTCGCGCTATCGGTTTTGGTCAAGCCGATTACGTTTATATGCCGTTGAGATTCCGATGCTATGCATCGCCCTTCGGGTTCGACTTCGGGCTACGCCCTTCGCTCAGAATGACATTAGGGGTATAAGCCGTACAGCATATTCCAAGCCTACTAAACTACCTTCGGTAGTTGCAATAACTTTTTATTTGTGGTATAATATAGGGGTATGGAATATAGCGAACTCAATTTAATACCGCAGGTGGCGAAAAGCGCGACGTGTGCTTTTACGGGCAACCGACCACACAGACTGCCTTGGGGCGACGACGAGCAGGACGACAGATGCGAGCGCGTCAAGTCTATTTTGCTAAAAAACGTACAAAGCCTAATCGAGCAAGGAGTGGTTTTGTTCGTGTGTGGAATGGCGAACGGCGCTGACCTGTATTTTGCAGAAACGGTTATCGCGTTAAAAGAGCAGTATCCTAGCATTTTGCTAGAAGGGGCTGTGCCGTACCACGGGCAAGAGCGCACTTGGTCAAAAAGCGATCGTGAGCGTTACCAAAGCGCATTAGAAAAGTGTGATTTTGTCACGGTTGTTAGTGAGCACGGAAGTAAGTGGGCACCGCTTAAGCGCAATCGTTATATGGTGGATAAAGCGAGCGTGCTTTTGTCGCTAAACTATTCAAAAAGTGGTGGTAGCGCTTATACGGAGAGTTACGCGCGTGAAAAAAGCGTGAAAATCATAAAAATTAACGATAATATTTAAAAACAGCCTTAAAACAGTTTACAAAAACATATAGTTTGCATATAATATTGCAGGAGAAAACTTAAGGCGACTTTGCCTAAACGATAAAAACACGGAGAAAGATTTATGAGTGAGAATAAACCTAGGTTCGTATTGTGCCCCCGTTGCGAATTGAATTACATCGAAGAAGGGGAAGAATATTGCAAAGTTTGCAAGGCTAGTATGGGACTTATTGACGCTAGCATCCTTATCCCTGACGACGACGAAATGTCGGGCGAGAAGATTTGTCCTATTTGTAAGGTGAACTATATCGGCGAGGATGAAGATATGTGTATCGTTTGTCGCAAGGAGCGCGAGGCTAAAGAACAGCCCGAGGAAAGCGAGGACGATTGGCAGGAATACGTTGAAGACGAAGTTCCTGCTGACGACGACGAGATTTCTCTTTCTGAACTTGCTGAGGAAGAAGAAATGGACGAGGAAGAGGAAGAAGACGACGATTCTTACGGATATAGCAACGACTTTGACTACGACGATATGCCGGACGATTCCGATTTCGAAGACGAAGAGGACGAAGAAGAGGAAGAAGGCGACGATTATTAATAATTATAGAAAACGGGCTGATCGGTCCGTTTTTTTATTGCTTTTGAATAGTTCGCTCGAAAATGGGCATAACTATGGTATGAGAAAATGCGCTGTTAGTATTGAAGACGTTAAAAATGACGTTCGTGCGCTCGTGGGCAGGAAGTTGCGTGTGAGCGTTAACCGTGGTAGAAAAAAGGTGGACCGTTACGACGGCGAGATTACGGCGATTTATCCGTCCGTGTTCGTTTTGAGCGTGGTGGGACTTCGGACGGGCAGTTCGCTGTCTTGCTCGTACAGCGACGTTGTGTGCGGTGACATCAAACTAAAACCGCTTACCGAAAAAAAGATGAATAAATTGTGAGCGAAAAGACGGAATTATAGTTCCGTTTTTTTTGGTATATTTTGGTCGCGTCGGCTATATAATATAGTGATTTTTGCATATTTAGGAGGCGACTGATGTCATTTGAACCAGTTTATAAAGATTTGAGTTTTAACTGCAAGCAAAAACTGTGCAAAACGCAGTCCGTGGTTGAAACGCGCATTATTCCACCACACGGCGCTACGATTGCGCGTGTTTTGTGTATTAATGCTCGTTGCGTTATGGGCAATGCCGAAGTTTTTGCAGGCGAAGTGCGCTACACGGGCAGGGCGTGCTTTAAGGTGCTGTTCGTGGATGGCGAGGGCGCGAACCGTTACGTAGAGAGTAACGTGGATTTTTCGGATAAAATCGAGTGCTCGCTAATCAAAAGCGATAGTTTCGTTTTTTTGCGTGGTTACGTGCTTGATACGGACGTTATCAACGTTTCTCAAGGGGAAATTAAACTCGCGTCCGTTATTGAAATTACGCTTGACGGCGACGTTAAAAACGAACTTCATTACTTGTCTAACGAGTGCGACGGGCTTTATACTGAAGTCAAGCAAATGAATTGCTCGACGCTTGTGGCGCACGGCAACGGCGTGGCTACGGCAAGCAATACCGTGGAAAAAGTTAAACTTACGGATATTTCTTTTGCCGAGCATAAGGTGGTGGTGAAGTCGCGCGTTGCAGGTACGGATATCGTGCGCGTAGAGGGCGTTATTATTAGCGAGATTTGCGGTCAGACGGATGACGGACTTCTTTGCTCGGCGACGGTAGAAACGCCGTTTTTGGAAGAAATGGGCGCAATAGGCGCGCGTTTTGGCGATAGCGTGGTCGCTAGGGCGAAAGTGAGTGGAAATGCTAGGGTGGAGCGTAACGACGATGTTTGCGCCGTTGTGGTGGACTACGACCTTAATTTTTCCTATTGTGTGTACGAAAAGACTAGTTGCGACGTTGTAACGGATGCTTTTAGTGCGACTCACGAACTAAATCTTGAGTTCGCTAAAAAAGAAATTACCTGCGTAAAACAAGGCGTAACGCTTTGCGACAGGGTGGAAGGTAACGTTACGCTAGATGCGAATATGCCTATCGTGGATAACATTTTGACCGTGACGGCACTTGCGCTTAACGTGACGAATGCGCTTAGTGGCGATGGCGAAGTGCTTGTCGAAGGGATTGTGAGTGGTAACGTTATTTATTATAGCGCTGAGGCGAACTCGAAAAATTCAGTTGCGATAGAATTGCCTTTCTCGCTTAAACTTAATGCGAGCGAAGTTCAGGATGATGACGAAATAAACGCGTGGGGTGAAGTCACTGCCGTTAATGCAAAAATTCGTCGTGGCAACGAAATTGATATTCGTATCGACGTTGCGATTGAGACGGAAGTGAGCCGTAAGAGCGAAGTAAACGTGGTGTGCGCGGTAAACCAAGGCGAAATGCGCGAAGTGCGCACGTGCGCTTATTCAATGCATATCGCAAAATCGGGTGAAACGTTGTGGGAAACGGCGAAAGCGCTTTGCAGTACGCCCGAAGTGATTATGGAACAAAACGGCGAAATTACTTTGCCATTTAAGGGTGGAGAAAAGGTAATAATTTACCGTCATCTTAATAAGTAAAATCAAAACGGGGCATAGCGTTATGCTCCGTTTTTGCTTTTTTAGGCGTTACTTGTTGTTTTTTTGTTGTAGAAATATGTTGTTGACAAGAAACTCGCGTAGTGGTATAATTATATTATGAACGAAGTTAAGTTAAAAATTTACGCAAAAATAAACTTGTGCTTGGCGGTGACGGGACGAGAAGGCAACTTGCATACTCTCGACACGATTATGTCGTCAATCAATCTTTATGACGTTATTTGTGCTAAAAAGCGTAGCGACGGCGAAATTGTCGTTACGTTTGACGGCGTGGATGGTAAGAATAGTAACGCCTATAACTCTGCCGTTATGATGCGAGACGTATTCGGGGCAGGTGGCGTAGATATCGAGATTTCTTGCCATATTCCTTCGGGCGCAGGAATGGGCAGTTCTAGCGCAGATAGCGCAGGCGTTATTCGAGCAATGCAAATGCTGTATGATTTAACGATTGATGAAAGCAAACTACGTGAGTACGCTTTAGGAATAGGTAGTGACGTTCCATATATGCTTTACGGCGGAACGGCGCGTCTGCAAGGCACGGGCACTAACTTGACTTTCATTGATTATAACGGGTGTGACGAAGTGCTTGTTTCGGGCGAAGGTAACGTCAATACGGGCAAATGTTTTGCCGTTTTTGATGCGATGGAAAAGTGCGCTCATAGCAAAACGGACGTGGACGTAGTGGCTGGTTCGTTGTTTAATAATGGTGTAAATGGTAGTAAAGAAATACTGTTTAACGATTTGCAAAATAGTGCGCAAACGCTAAACGAACATATAGAAAAGATAAGCGCAATAATGCGCGAGTGTAGGCTAACGCCTGTAATGACGGGAAGTGGCGCCACTGTGGTTGGATATGGTAATAAAGATCAGTTTGACCTCGCGAAAGACAAACTTCGTGCGAATAATTACACGTCAAGAGTAGTTGCATTTAATAAAAAAGGATACGAAACGTTATAAAAAATAGAATAGTGGGTATAATTCTCCTTGCCAGACGATGGCAGGGAGTTTTTTTATGAAAAAAATTGCAACTATTTTAATTTGTTTGTTTTTGTGTATAATATTTTGTGGTTGTGACGTACATAATAACAAAGCACAAGCCTTAATACGTATTCATATTCGTGCAAACAGCAATAGCACCGTTGATCAGCAAGTAAAACTTAAGGTGCGCGACGCTGTTAACGATTACCTTGAAAATATGCTAGGTGACGTAAAAACGTTTGACGTAGCGTATGAAAAGTTGAACGCGAAATTAGACGTTATTAACAAAACGGCAGGGGACGTACTAGCGCAAAACGGGTTTAAGTATGGCGTAAGGGTAAGACTTAATAACGAATTTTTCCCTACGCGCGCCTATGGTGACGTGATTGTAGAATCGGGATATTACGATGCGCTTATTATTGAACTCGGCGAAGGTAAAGGTGATAACTGGTGGTGCGTTATATATCCGCCACTTTGTTACGTCAAAGCAAGTGGAGAAGGTAGCGTACGGTACAAATCACTTATTAAGGAGTTGTGGGAAAAGTATTTCGGCAAAAATTAAGGAGGACAGATGATAAAACAAAAGAACGGGATTCAGAGAACTATTCTTATAGTGCTAGCGTTGTTTGCAATGCTTGTCGCCACTTTTGGCGCTGTGGAAAGCGCGCAGGCAAAAAATATTGTAAAGGGCGACACTACGGCTAACGTAAAAATGGTTCAAAGTAGATTATCTACGTTAGGGTATTATACTTATAAGGTGGATGGAATTTGGGGTAGTAGGACTTTGCGCGCGGTGAAAAATTTTCAGCGTGATTACGGATTAGTTGTGGACGGAATTGTGGGGGCAAGGACGGAAAAGGCGCTAGGCATATCGCTGTCGTCATCTTCGTCTTCACTAACTTCGACTGAACTAAATTTGCTAGCAAGGTGTGTTTATTCGGAGGCGCGTGGCGAGCCGTACGCCGGGCAAGTCGCAGTAGCGGCGGTAGTGCTTAATAGGGTGCGCTCGTCTTCTTTCCCTAATACCATTTCGGGCGTTATTTACCAAAGGGGTGCGTTTACTGCCGTTAGCGACGGACAAATCAATCTAAAACCCAACCAAACGGCTTACAATGCGGCCCGTGATGCTCTTAACGGATGGGATCCTACGGGTGGGTGCTTGTATTATTACAATCCTGCAACGGCGACGAGCAAATGGATTTGGTCGCTTAAAGTAGAAATCAAGATAGGCAAACACGCTTTTGCAAGGGGGCAAAGATGATAAGAAGAGAGAGCGCATTTTTATATCCGATAATATCAATTTTGCTAGGTTTTATCGTTCTAGTTGCCGTGCTTATGACGGGCATTATTACCATAAATAGCGAGGGCGTACGCAGTCGTTATGCGCTTGAGAGCGTTTATCGTCGTAGCTACTACGATATGTGTGACAGCGTAAATAATCTAGAAATAAACTTGTCTAAACTTATGGTTACGAGCGCAAAAAGCGAAAGCGTGCCACTAATTAGCGAAGTGAGCGCGCAGGCGGAACTTGCTAGTTCGTCGCTCTCGTCCTTGCCTTTTGAGCAAAGCGACGTGATTGCTACTGAAAAATATTTTAATCAAGTGGGCGACTGGTGTCGTAGTTATGCAAGAGCGATAATCAAAAAAAGTGACGTTACGTCCTACCGCGAGCAAGCGCATCAGTTGTATTATACTATTCGTTCGCTTAACGAAAGACTGCGCGCCATAAGTATTGATAACGGTATGATTAGCGGACAAAAGGGCGAAAACGTTTTGCTCCCACAAGGCTATAATTTTACTTTCACAAGCGAGCAAACTCAATCAATCGAGTATCCCGAACTTATCTATGACGGACCTTTTTCGGATGCTAAAAAGCATACTTGGTACGCGCTTGACAGCAAGAAAAACGTGAGCGAAAAAGAGGCGAAAGAAGTGGTGAAAAAGTTGAACGTAGGCGACATTGATTATATCGGAAAGACGGAAGGCGAGTCGTCGATTTATCAGTTCATAGGAAAAACGGAGGGGGACGATATATTCGTTTCTGTTACAGAGCAGGGCGCAATGATTGTTGGATACGAGAGAAATAAGACTGTAAACAAAGCGGAACTTACCCAAAATCAAGCGCAACAAAAAGCGGTAGATTATGCTAAAGAAATAGGCTACGGCAAATTGAGCGTAGTGTGGTACAATGCGCAGGAAGGAATAGGCTACGTCAATCTTGCACCCGAAATTGACGGCGTTATATATTACCCTGACCTTGTAAAAGTTAAGATTGCGCTTGACGACGGAACTTTGCTTGGAATTGAGGCGAGTGGGTATTGCGCAAATCACCGTCCGCGTTCTTTTAGCGCGCTGATTAGCGAAAAGACTGCTCGCTCGCTTGTGAGTGAAAAACTACACGTGAAAAACGTTCGGCTTGCCGTTATCCCCGACGACGTGGGTGGCGAGTGGCTTTGCTATGAAGTAAACGGCGTTTACGAAGGTCTTGACTATTTTGTGTACGTGGATGCTATCGATGGCACGGAACGTGATATTTTGAGAGTGGTTGATAACGAGCAGGGTACGCTAGTTATGTAAACGTAAAATAAGTGTAAAAGTGTGATGTAACAGTATATCACACTTTTTTTATATAAATTTACGTCTAACGCTTTACTTTTACGGACATAAGTATTAAAATG
>JAZOUI010000081.1:0-4090 GCA_045658145.1 Pumilibacteraceae bacterium | reverse complement strand
ACAAAGGTATAGCCATTTCGCGTGACAAACTTTTGAGCAACGTTTGGGGATATGATTTTTACGGGGATGACCGTACGGTTGATACGCACGTAAAGATGCTCCGTTCGTCGCTTGGTAAGTATCGTGATAAAATCGTTACTTTGCGCGGACTTGGATATAAAATCGAATTATGATAAAAAAGAAGGAAAAAATAAAAAACAAAAAGAAACGTGGTTCGTTGATGTTTCGAACGTGGGTATATTTTGTCGGTATGACGCTTATTATACTTGCGGTGCTGTGGACGACGGAATTTATTATGTTCCGTTCGTATTACAACAATATGAAAGAGAACGAAATCACGGACGAGTGCAAAAGTATTGCTAATGGTTTTACGGGCAACGTAAACGCATATTATATGCAGTTTGTCGAGCAGTCCGTTATGGACAATATGATGCGCGTAACCATTTTTACCATTAATGATAACAAAGATATAAGCGAGGCGTCTAGCGAGGATATTAAAGTTCTTATAAACGTCGATCCGCTTGACGGGCACGACGTGTATCTTTTGCCTGATGAAAACCTGATTGATGAAGAATACGTCAAACACTTAAAAAGTGGTCAAGGAGTTTTTTCGTACAGAGTGCGCTCATCACTTCTTACGTCTCGTAACGACGCGTACATTTTGGTGAGTGGTTGCGAAAAAGTTATTCAAGGTGATAAGTATTATTTTTGTATAGTAGCACCCGTTATTCAATTCAATGCAACGACGGTATTGCTTGCTAACCAACTTGTGTTGGCGACGATTGCCTGTGTTGTGGTAGCGGTACTGTTCTCGTACGCGTTTGCTAAAAACATCACGCGCCCTATTACCGAATATGCTCAAATCGCTCGGCGTATGGGTAAAGGCGAAAAGGTTACTTTCCACGAAGTAGGTATGGCTGAGTATGATGAACTAGCGAAAACGCTAAATAACGCGTCTAGCGAACTTGAAAAAACGGAGAAGATGAGACGTGACTTTTTGGCAAACGTTTCGCACGATCTTCGCACACCGCTTACGATGGTTAAGGCGTATGCCGAAATGATACGTGATATTTCGGGTAGCAATGAGAAAAAGCGAACTGAACATTGCGGAGTAATTATTGACGAAGTCGATAGATTAACCTTGCTTGTAAACGATATTTTGGAACTTTCTAAAATTCAGTCGGGAACGAGAAAACCTGATTTTAAAAACGTCAATATTTCCATAACGATAGGGGACGTGGTTGATCGCTTTTCAATTTATCGAGAAAACGGCGGGTATCAGTTCGATACGCAAATAGATCCGGAATGTGTGGTTCGTTGCGATGAAAGAATGATCGAACAAATTCTTTATAACCTTATCGGTAACGCCGTAAACTATACGGGCGAAGATAAAAAAGTAAAGATAAGGATGGTTAAAAACGAACAAAGCGTTCGCGTCGAAATTTCTGATAGTGGTAAAGGTATTGCTCCTGCTGAAAAAGATAAGATTTGGGAGCGTTATTATCGCGCTAGTCAGGCAAAACGCGCTGTAGTTGGTAGCGGACTAGGTCTTTCAATCGTTAAAAACCTGCTCATAGTAAACAAAGCGAAGTTTGGTGTTGATTCGGTTGTAAATCACGGTACGACGTTCTGGTTCGAACTTCCGCTTGTCCAAATAATCAAAAAGACGAAAAATGATAAATAATCAAAAAAGTGTTCTACGCTCTTGTAGGACACTTTTTTGTGGCAACGTACCCCTGTGTTTTTGACAAAAATGGATGAAAAGACAAACTTAAAGCATAACTAGATTAAATAATTTGACAAATTTACATTGAATTTTCATACTGTTAACACATAAATTAGTTATATTATAAGCACCTCATTAGTTTCCTATCTTTTCCAAAAAACCTGCGGATAATTGCGTTCGTGGGTTTTTTGGTATAAAAAGAAGTTTAGGAAAAGGTGATCAAGTTTTCGCTAAAAACATCTAAAACTATTTATAAATTATCATAAAATTATCACAAACGTTTGTTAAAATTAAAACAGATATAAAGTGATTTATATCTCACATTTCTTCCTTTATTTAATGGGAAAGACGTTCCTTTTTTGGGGCGTCTTTTCTATTTTTTATTGCATCATTTAAAATGAAAAAGCCGTGTCAAATAAATTGAAACGGCTTTAAGTTTATTCGTAAAACTCTTCTATTTCTTCGTTGGTTTTTTCTTCAAGTTCTTTTTTGCGCTTGTCTACGTCTTTGTCGTCCACTAGTTCCATTTTCTCTTTGTAAGCGAGCAAGGTAATTTTTTTAATGAAGAAAGCAATTACGCTACAGCCTAGCGAAATGAGTGCGAGAAGTAAGGACAAAGCGTCAAATGCAAAGAAAAGTCCAACGACGTTACATATCGCGATTAGGCTTATGCAGTAAAACTGAAATTCGTACGAAACCCAAGTGTGCTTGTCCCAGCCGGTGCGTGGCGCTTTTATCGCAGGAAAGGAGTCGCGTAGTTTGTAGCGCGTGAACGTGCATATAAAAGTATAGATAACTAACAGGTCGGTTGCGACAACTAAAATCACGTACGTTTGCAAAAGTGCAAGGTAGTTTAAATCGTTTAACAACTTGTTTATCGCTTGGTCGATAAAGAGCGGTGGAATGATAAAAAGCACTGTGAGTATCACGGCTAATATCGCTCGTGATTTTTGCGTACGTTTAAGAAGGGCTTTGTCGCCAGTATAAAGGAAAGTTCCTTGTGTTTTTTGTTTGTTCAGCATAGTTTAATTATATCACTCTTTGACAAAAATCGCAATAAAAATAAAGAGATTTTATAAAAAAGTATTTACAAGTGCAAAAATATATGTTATAATGATAATACCAATCTAAAAATAGGAGAATAAGAAGATGGCAAAGAAGGGCGATTATTTTGGACTTAGCTACATTGTAAGTTTAATTCTTGCAATTATTCCCGTAACTGCTTGGGTATGTGGTGTTGTAACCAGATTTACCGAAGGCAAAATCGTTGCTGGAATTATCAGAATTGTTCTTGGTGGCTGGATTATTTGGGTTGTTGACCTTGTATGTATGATTTTGAGCAAGCACATTTTCCGTTTGCTTAACATCTAAAATGTAATAAAAAAGGACGTAATCGCATAAGGTTACGTCTTTTTTTTGTAAAAAATGCGCAAAATGGTTGACAAATGTTCTATTTTGACATATAATTATAACGGTTGAATAAATGTTCAACTGTTATTTTTTACTAAGGAGTTAATTATGGACAAGAATTTTAACGAAACGTGCGAAGAAGAAGTTGTGCACTCGGCATCTGTCGAAAAGGTACGCGCAGAGATGGACGAAGAAGAACTTTTGTACGAAGTTGCTGAACTTTTTAAGGTATTTGGAGATAGCACGAGAACAAAGATATTGTCTGCGCTTACGGTAATGGAACTTTGCGTATGCGATATAGCAGAAGTTTTGAATATGACAAAGTCGGCGGTTTCTCATCAACTTCGCATCTTGCGTCAGACCAAAATCGTTAAGTCGAGAAGAAGTGGCAAGGAAGTTTATTATTCTCTTGACGACGAGCATATTTCCGATATTTACGCACTCGCTATCGAGCATCTTAAGGAGAATTAACGTGAAAAAAGTTTTTAGATTAAAAAATCTCGAGTGTGCTCATTGTGCTATGAAGATGCAAAACGAGATACAAAAACTTGATGGCGTTGTGTCTGCGTCAGTAAATTTTTTAACGCAAAAATTTATTTTGGACGTGACGGACGAAAAATGTGGCGAAGTAGTTGAGCGCAGTAAAAAAATTATTAAAAAGATTGAGCCCGATTGCGAGATAGTTCTATGACTAGAAAAAACAAACGCGCTCTTGTGAGAATAAGCGTTGCGTTATTCGCGCTGATATGCTCGATAATAGTATTTAATTTCGTGAGCGCAAAATGGTACGTAAAGTTGACGGCCTTCGTCCTTATATATTTAATTATTGGTTACGACGTTTTAACCAAGGCGATAAAAAATATTATAAGCGGTATGGTTACGGACGAAAACTTTTTGATGACTATTGCGACGGTGGGTGCGTTTTTTGTGGGCGAGTATGCCGAAGCGGTTGCC
>JAZOUI010000080.1:0-1646 GCA_045658145.1 Pumilibacteraceae bacterium | reverse complement strand
ATCGTGTACAATATGCCGATATCTTCAGCGCAAGTAAAAAGCGCGCTTTTGCTCGCAGGGATGAACGCTGACGGAATTACTACGATTACCGAAAAGGTTAGTTCGCGCAATCATACCGAAGTAATGCTTGAGGCAATGGGTGCAAAAATTTGGGCGGAAAAAGGCAGAGTTTCTATAATGCGCTCGACACTTCGCTCGTTGGATTTAACCGTGCCGGGCGACATATCGAGTGGTGCGTACCCCCTTGTGTTAGCATCGTGTCTAAAAGATGCTAGTGTAACAATAAACAAATTGGGCGTTAATTCCACGCGTACGGGCGTGCTTACCGTACTTAAAGAGTGCGGAATAATTCCACGTCTAACGGCAAAGAAAAAGAACGCCGAGCCTAGCGCAGACGTGACGGTAAGTTACGGCGAAAAAAAGCCTTTCGTGATAGACAAGCCTATTATCCCGTATCTTATAGACGAAATTCCCGTTTTGGCAGTGCTTGCTTGTTTCATTGAAGGGGAAAGTGTAATTCGTGGCGCAGAAGAGTTGAAGGTAAAGGAAAGTAACCGCATTGACACCACGGTAAACGCCTTAAAGGCAATGGGTGCAGATATTACGGCTACTGACGACGGTATGATTATTCGTGGCAAAGGATATTTGAAAGGTGGAGTTACTATCGACCCGATGGGAGATCACCGCATTGCAATGGCAATGAGCGTTGCAGGCGCGTTGTCGCAAGAAGGCGTTAATATTCTTAACCCCGAGTGCGTTGCGATAAGTTATCCTAACTTTTTTGAACTTTTTAAGGAGTAAGTATGAAAAAATACGCGCTTATAGGGCATAACATATCCTATTCGTTGTCGGCAGTAATACACAAAGCCGTTTACGACGTGTGTGGTATTGATGCTACTTACGAAATAAAAAGCATAGAAGAGAGTGAACTAGGCGAATTCGTAGAGTACGCGAAAACTCATCTTGACGGATTTAACGTAACTAAACCATATAAGGAAAAAATTATTCCATACCTTACTGATTGCACGCTAAAAAGCGTAAACACGGTGGTAGTAAAGCAAGGCAAACTGTATGGCTATTCTACGGACGCTTACGGCTTTTGGAGTGACGTGGTTAGAAATTTTGGCGAGATAAAAGGTAAAGCGCTCGTGCTTGGCTCGGGTGGAGTGGGACGAGTAATTACGTCTATATTAAAAGAAAAAGGTATGGACGTTTATTTAAATAATCGCACCACTAAAACGGGCGAACAAGTGGCGAGTGAACTAGGCGTAAAATTCGTAATGAAAGGGGACGTATCCCCTGATTTAGTAGTAAACTGTACTAGTTACGGGTTTAACGACGGTGAGAATCCTGCACTTGACGAGAACGGGAAAATGCAAATAAACGCGCAAAACGTTAAGTGGGTTTACGACACGATTTATTCCCCGCCCGAAACTGAATTTTTGAAAAGTTTCCCTAACGCAAAGAAAG
Organism: Pumilibacteraceae bacterium; assembly: GCA_045658145.1. GTDB lineage: Bacteria > Bacillota > Clostridia > Christensenellales > Pumilibacteraceae > UBA10677. The sequence continues at coordinate 176 of JAZOUI010000080.1, read as the reverse complement.
CAAACGGGTACGGAATGCTTATACTCCAAGCGGTACAAGCGGATAGAATAATGTGTGAAAAAGAAATAAGCAAAAGGCAAGAAAATGAAATTTACGAACTAGCAATGGCTCGTATTACAAAAGGAGAAAGACAATGAAAATTCTCGTTATAAACGGTCCTAATCTCAATATGCTCG
>JAZOUI010000079.1:0-6117 GCA_045658145.1 Pumilibacteraceae bacterium | reverse complement strand
TATTAGTTTTACCACATTAAACGAATATAATACAAAAAACGCTCTTACGATAAGAGCGTTTTTATTTGCTATTTTGCGATAATAGTGGGGTACGTACCCTGTCGTTTAGTTAAATTTGTTTACGCACCACTCACGGATTTTCATTACTTCGAGCGTTTCAGCCGTATCAAAACATACCTGACCGCCCTCAAAGAATTTAACCATTTCTTCGATAAGCACGGCAAAGAAATCTGACTGGATCATATTGTAAGTGCTACCACCCTGCTTGTTCGTTACGAGCGCAGTAAAGGGCATACCGTCAGCGTAAGTCATTTGCGCACTTCTGCCGTCTGCGTAGTTTACGTTAAAGGTCATTCTTCCACCTACTTGGTAAGCATCAACGCTCGTTGCACCAACGCCAAGGCACTTAACGACCATTTCGGCTTGGTGAATAATGTACTCGGGCATATTTCCACCACCACCCGTCGTCATAATCGCAAGCGAATCAGTCTTGTCGTCAAGTTCGCTAGCAAAACGGAGCGCGGACGACGAGAAGAAAGGCGTGTTATACTTTTTCGCGATATCGAAAATTTCCTGCGCGGTTGCAAGGTCGGGCGCAAAAGTTTTGTCAATGTAAGTTCTCTTACCGTACTTAAGCACTTCTTTCGCGTAACCGAGATGCTTTTCGGGGTTAGAGGGAGCAAGCACTACGATAACGTCCGACTTTTCGCAAAGCTCGGCAATCGTGTTGCACTTTTCTACGCCCATTTTCGCGCACCACTCGTCCGTCGTTTCGTTATAAACGGGCGAAAGGTCAAGTTCAGCCCACGCATAAGCAACTTCGTACTCTGCGCCAAGTTTATTTGCGGCGTTTTTAATCCACTCGGGATAGTTGTTAGCGTGCCATTCGCTAATATAATAATCTACAAATCCTATTTTTTTCATAACAGCCTCAAAGTTTGATTTCTTCTCTCTTTGCAGCGGACGCATAGAGCGCATCAAGGAGTTTCATACTCTCCAAAATGTTGTCGATATTGTTTCTGTCCTTAACGCCTTCACGAATAGACTTAAAGAAAGCAACGTCCTCTGCGTGATGCATCTGGGGAATTTCGTACTCTTCCTTAGTCGTTTCAAGCGTAGCCCCGTCTGTAAAGTCGAAAAGTCCACCATAAGAAAGACGCGCGCCTGCCTTGTCGCCAAGGAAGTCGATAAACATTTCGTCCTTGTCAACGTTTTGCGCCCACGCGCCGTTAAAGGATATGCTTGCCTTGTCAGTACGGATATAACCGGTGATAAAGTCGTCAACGTCGTTTACACCGTTTTCAACGTCCTTGGTTTCTTCTGCCCACATTCCGTTGTATTTATAGGACTTCATATCTTTCGCCATCTCGCAATAAGCGTCGCAAGTTACGTTCTCAAGTTTTGCTCCGCCAAGGATGTAGAGAATAAGGTCGAAGAAGTGAATACCCCAGTCGATAAGTACGCCACCGCCCGACTGCTTTTTGTCGGTGAACGCTCCACCAAGTCCGGGAATAGAACGGAACGAACGGAACGAGCAGTATACGTGATAAATGTTACCAAACTTGCCTTCGCGATTAAGTTGTTCGAGTTTTTCTACCGAACGGTTATAACGGTTACATACGCCGATGTTAAGAATTTTGCCGTACTTGTCAGCCTGCTCTTTCATCTCAACGCTCTTTGCGTAGTCGATAGTGATAGGCTTTTCGCACATAACGTGCTTGCCTGCTGCGAGCGCGTCCATAGTTACTACGTAGTGAGTGTAGTTGGGCGTAAGCACAAAAACTGCCTCTACTTCAGGATCGGCAAGAGCCACCTTGTAGTCAACGATAGTTTGTTCGATAAAGGGGAAATCCTTTTTCATTTCATCCGCTTTTTCGATAATAATATCGCACGCGTATTTTACACGAACGTCATCCATTTTTTCAAGTGCAGGAAAATGCGCGTTTCTCGCAATTCTTCCACATCCAATTACTGCTAAAACAGTCTTTTTCATTTTTACCCTCCGATATTTTGTTTTAGTTATACTATTATTATAACTCGTTTTTGTTTTTTAGTCAATATCTTGATTTTAGATATATTTGTCTTTTTTTTGTATTTTGCACAACTTGGTCAAAAAAATAATGTTATTTTTTGTTTTCTCGCTTGACAAGGACTCGTGTATCGGTATATAATCTTGCTATGAATAAATGGTATCATCTCGACAAACATCACATACAAAACCCCGTTCAATGCGAAGGCTATTTGCTGTATCAAACAGGCAGAATTTTTTGCGACGAACACTATCTCGTGGATGAACACTCGCATCTTGAGTGGATTGAACTAACAGTTGTAACGGACGGATTAGGCAAAGTTTCGGCTAACGGAATAGCCGTGCCCGTAAAAAAAGGAGACGTTTTCGTTTCTTTCCCGTGCGACACGCATCAGGTAATTTCTTCGCCCGATAATCCCCTTAAATTTGACTTTTTGACTTATTTCCCTACGGACGAAAATATGCTTACGAGTCTTGAAACGCTTTTTCCAAAGTTTGCGCCTGCTCAAAGCCGAATAATCAGCGGTCAAAAAATCGCGCCCCTCGTGCAAGAAATTATAGCCGAGGCGGATAGCAACGGGCTTTTTTCGCAAAAACTTATTGGCTCACTACTTCAACAAATAAGTATTCATATTATTCGTTGTTTTGAAAATGCGGAAAGCGTAATGCAAAAAACTTCCGTAACTCAACTTTGCTACTCGATTATGAACTATATCGACACGCACATTTTCTCCATTTCGTCACTCGGCGATCTAGAAAACGTGAGTGGCTACAACTATTCGTATCTTTCCGCTCTGTTCCACGACGTATGCGGTCAAACTTTGTCTAGTTATTTCCGACACGCTCGACTTAACGGTGCGCGTCGCCTTATCGGCGAAAAAACGTTGACGCTTACTGAAATCGCAACGCTTTTAGGCTATTCATCGCTGTATTCTTTTTCAAAAGCATACAAAGCGTATTTTGGCATTTCTCCGTCGTTTGACAATAAATAACGGTATACGTATATCGCTGTTTTTATTTTTTCACAACTTATTCGCAATAATATTAGTTATTTTTCTTTTCACTTTCATAATCTTTTCTTTTAATTTTTATATAATATTATGAAAGTGGTTTTTATGAAATACAGGAGGTTTTATGAAGAAAACTTTTAAATTTATAACAGCGCTTTTGCTTGCACTAACGCTTTGCTTTGGCGCATGGGGATGCACGCCTAATGCGACCACTCCTACCGGCAAATACGTCGTTTCCGTAGAAAGCGCAGCAGATGGAAACAACAACGCTATCGTTATTACCTACTCGGACGGCACAACTCAGACTCTTACCGTTAAAAATGGTGAAAACGGCAGTAATGGTCAAAAGGGCGAGGACGGAAAAGATCTTACTATTTCGGACGTGTACAACGAGTACAAAAGCGTTTATGGTGAAATAAGTTTTGACGAGTTTTTGAAACTTTACCTTACTTTTAACGAAAACGACAATCGCTACGCTATTCAAAACTGCTTGCTTTCGTGCATGAAGATTTATACCGAATTTTTGGTTTCTTCGTCGCTCGGTTCAGGACAGATTACTCAAACGAAGATGAGCGCAGGCTCTGCTGTAATTTACAGTATGGACGACGAATACACCTACATAGTTACCAACTACCACGTCGTTTATAACAAAAACGCCAACGAGCAAAAGAACGGTGGAAAAATCGCGCGCAAAATTCACACTTACCTTTATGGTAGCGAAAGTACGCCTAAGACGCAATCTCAGCCCGACGCTGACGGATACACCACCTATAACTACGGCGAAATGGCGATAGAGTGCGAATACGTAGGCGGAGCAATCAGCGCGGACATTGCACTACTTAAAGCAAAGACAGAAGACGTTTTGGCAGTAAATTCGCAGGCACGTCCCGTCAAACTTGCGACAAATTACAACGTTGGCGAAACGGCAATCGCTATCGGAAACGCTGAAAACGACGGTCTTAGCGTAACCGAAGGTATCGTCAGCGTAGATAATGAAAAAATTGCTCTCTCCATTGACAACACGGCTAGATATTACCGTTCGATAAGAATTGACACCGCGCTTTATCACGGAAATTCAGGTGGCGGACTATTCAACGTAAACGGCGAACTTATCGGCATAACTAACGCTGGAAACGAGGACGACCAAAACATCAATTTCGCAATTCCTTACTCTATTGTAAAAAATACGGTGGAAAACATTTTGTATTACGCTAACGACGGCGATGATACCACTAACGGCGCATACAAGCCTACTATCGGATTTACGTCCGTTATCGATAGTTCGCGTTTCGTTTACAATAGCCAAACGGGCTTTGGCGAAATTCAAGAAAACATTGTTGTTTTAGAAGTAATTGAAAATACTTTTGCTCAATCAATGGGATTACTTTCTGACGATTATATCAAAGCAATCACGATAAACGGAAAAACTACGGACATTGTGCGCGATTATATCCTAAGCGATCTTATCCTTACCCTTCGCCCCGGCGACACGATTGCACTAACCGTAAAACGTGGCGAACAAGTGCTTACACTACCCTCAATTACCTTCCAAAAATCCGATTTTAACGTAATCGAATAATAAAAAAATTACGGAAACGGCGCATAACGTTATGTGCCGTTTTTATTTTTTAACAATTTTTAACAATTTTTTTCAAAAAAGCACTTGCAAATGCATCGCACTTATAGTATAATATATGTAAGATTATCATCAAGGAGGATCAAACAATGACGTCTGTAAAAATCTCACTCTGTATGGCTGAACACGTAAAAAATTTCGTAAACATCGTAAACAAATATCCTTACGATATTGATCTAAGAAGCGGTCGCTTCGTAATTGATGCAAAATCAATTTTAGGGATATTCAGTCTTGACCTTTCTCGCCCTATCGTATGCGAAATACACTCCGAAAAATGCGAGGACTTGCTTGCGGAATTAAAGGCTTACACAATCGACTGACCCCTACAAGGCGGTTAAATGGAAGAATTACAAAAGAACGACATTATAGAAACGGATATAACCTCGCTGGGCATTAACGGCGAGGGTATTTCCCATTTGGACGGAAAAACTATTTTCGTGCGTGGAGCACTCCCCGGCGAAAGAGTAAGGGCAAAAATTATTTTAGTAAAACCCACTTTTGACATTGCTATTTTAGAAAAAATAATCGCCCCTTCCCCAGACCGCGTGGACGCGCCCTGTCCCCACTTTGGAAAATGCGGTGGATGCGACGTCCAGCATCTTTGCTATGATTCGCAACTCGCCTTTAAGCGTGATTACGTCGCTCAAACGTTGCAAAAAGTAGGAAAAATTAGCGCACCCGTTCAACCCGTCGTTGCAAGCGAGCATAAGTTTCGCTATCGCAACAAAGTTTCTTTCCCTGTAAGAGCAGGTAAAGAAGGCGTTAAAATCGGACTTTTCGCAAAGGGCAGTCACCGCGTAGTCGAAACGAACGATTGCCTCCTTCAATACGAATGGAATAGTACGCTCATATCCGTTTTGAAAAAATTTATGTCCGACTACTCACTTTCGGGCTATGACGAAGACACGGGCAAGGGCGATATTCGCCATCTTGTAGTAAGGCAAGTAAGCGAGCGCATTTACGTCACGCTTGTGACTAATCGCAAAATTAACTGCGCTCCACTTTACAAAGAATTATCAGCGCTTTTCCCTAACTGCGCGCTTTACCAAAACGTGAACCGTCGCCGTGACAACGTTATTTTAGGCGACGAGTGGCAACTCGTTGGTGGAGAAGAAAACGCGAGCGTAGACAATATGTCTTTTGCTCTCCACCCTGCAGGCTTTTATCAAGTCAACGACTATATTCGCGAGCAAATGTATTCGTTCGTTGCATCTCTTTGCGAAGGAAGTGTTGCTATCGAGGCATATTCGGGCGCAGGACTTTTATCCGCTCGCCTTGCTCAAAAGGCAAACCGAGTTTACGGCATTGAAATCAACGAGCAGGCTCACCTTTCCGCGCAAAAACTTGCAAAGGATAACGGCATAGATAACTTTACGCCTATTTTGGGCGACGTAAGCAAAAAATTAGGTGGTGTTTTAGCCAAAGCAAAGGGCGAAAATACT
>JAZOUI010000078.1:0-1525 GCA_045658145.1 Pumilibacteraceae bacterium | reverse complement strand
ACTTGTTTTTGTTAGCAAAAATAAATATAGCCGTCAAAATAAAGGACGAGAATTCCGCCACTATTATCGCCGACCACACTCCGTCAAGTCCGAAAAAGTACGGGAGCACGATAATTGAAACGCATTGAAAAAGTAACGTTCGCAAAAAGGAAATAATCGCCGAAATTAGACCATTATTGAGCGCGGTAAAGAATCCCGAACCAAATATACAAAATCCACAAACAATAAAGTGGATCGAGTGTATTTGCATACCCCTAACCGTCATTGATAAAAGTTCAGCATCGTAGCCTACAAAAATTGTGCAAAGTGGCTGAGCAAGTAGTTCGGCAAACGCCACCATAAACACTCCGCCTATTGCTAAAATAATAGAAGTTCTACCAAACACGCCCGAAAGTTCTTTGCGATTATCCGCGCCGTAGTTATACCCAACGATAGGCGCGCAACCTATTGTATAGCCTATAAATATCGCTACGAAAATAAAGCCGATATACATCATAGTTCCATACGCCGCGATACCGTTTTCACCAGCAAGGCGCATAAGTTGATAGTTGTACAAAATAGTAACGAGCGACATTGAAATATTGCTCATAAGTTCGGACGAACCGTTCGTAACCGTTTTAAGAAAAACTTTTCCGTAAAACTTTGTTTTACCTAGTCTTAAAATGGACGTGTTTTTACGGGCAAAATAGATTATAGGAACTAAACCACCTACCACTTGGCTCATAGCGGTTGCAACGCCCGCTCCCACTAATCCCCAGCCAAATACGCCTACGAACAAAGCGTCAAGCACCATATTCGTCACGCCTGCAAGCACAACAACTAACAATCCAAGTTTTGGACGTTCTGCCGTAACGAAGAAACTTTGGAACACATTTTGGAGCATAAAGAACGGTAGCGCAATAAGGTTTATCACGCCGTAAACGACGCAGTAGTCAAGCATTTCCCCACTTGCGCCAAGTAGCGACGCCATTTGTGGCATAAAAATGCTCCCGAGCGCACCTATCACAACACCTAAAATTATAGTCGCGTAAACGAGCATAGAAAAATATCTATTTGCAAGTTCATCCTTTTTCTCACCCAGCGTTTTAGCAACGATAGCCGTTCCGCCTGTTCCTATCATAAAGCCCACCGCTCCCATTATCATAAGCACGGGCATAATAAGGTTAATAGCGGCAAACGCCGTCTTTCCTGCAAAGTTAGATACGAAAATACCGTCCACTATTCCGTAAATGGACGTAAATACCATCATTATAATAGACGGATATACAAATTTAAGCAAACGACCTACCGTAAAGTGGTCGCTAAGTTTTATAGCATTCTTACTCATAGCGTAATGCATTATATACTAATATAATTTTATTGTCAACAAAAAAGAGCCCCTAACGTAAGGAACTCTTTTTTAGTTTAGATAATGCGATTATTTCTTTCTCCAATACCCATAATAACAATCATCAATACCGTCCAAACTAATTTGAAGATAATTGGCAACTAATTCTGAATTAACAATAATAGATGATACATCACT
>JAZOUI010000077.1:0-2359 GCA_045658145.1 Pumilibacteraceae bacterium | reverse complement strand
GGTCTCTCCTTCCACCGCAAGCGGTCCCCCTCCCTCGTCAGATGGAGGCTTTCACGACCTTTGCGGTATGGCTAAGTGTTACTGTATTTGTTCGAATATTACGTTGACGTAGAACGGATAGTTCTTTGAGTAACACTTTGCTAGGTAATAATGCTGAACGTCTTTTGTTACCGAGCCTTCCGTTTCTTGTCGATAAAGTTCTAACGGATTGCTTTCCGTGTAATTATTCACCTGCAAAACGCCGTCAATATAAAGCGGATTACCTAAGTCATCCCTTTGCGCCCACTCTACACCCTCGATAATAATATCGCTGTGATTGAACGAACGATTGATATAACGCTTGACGAGTTCGGTGATTTCATTTGAAGTAGACGAAGTTTCGGTATCAGGGTAAATACCAGTATCATTTTCCGTCGGTCCTTGTGTCGTGGTATCAGTATAATTCCAATCCATTTTATTTAATGGATAATCTCTTCCGCTTACACTAATAGAATTAGCTAAATATTCAACGTGATCATCACTATTTGGACGATGACTAGCATTGTTATTACCAGTTCCTGGATTTGCTCTATAAAACGCCTTATAGTAAGTTCTATTTGAATTTCTTCTTACTGTAGTAATTGTAGTGATTACTTGTTTTTCCACATTATTTACTACAGACGTTTTTGTTTTAGTAGTTTTTGTAACGTTAAGTTCAATATTTTGTTGACCAGCACTTACACTTTTTACCTCTATCGTTTCTGAAACGTCTTTATTCGTAGTGGTTACAGATGAAAGAACTCTTTTTTTTGTTTCAACTGTTGTAATTTCAATGTTTTCTCTCTTTGTTTCATTAAACGTATATAAATACACTCTTCGTGATCCTACATCCGGAATGGTTATTGTAGTATATGTATTACTACTATTCCATGTAGGAAGTCCATCCGTATCCACGCTTGAAGAAGTTGTCTGTAATAACTTTTCAGTCGTAGTTGTGGTTGTTGTCCAATCCTTAGGCTCATTATCTTCCACTTTGCTTTGGTAGGTTACAGGAGCGGAGTTGATGATATTTTCTCCTGGCTCATCGTTATAAATTCTTGGGCTACCCATAACGTTATACTCAAAAACTTCTTCGCGATCGCAGTAGTCTTCTTTTTGTGCGTCGCTCGCCGCGTCGTAAGTATCAAAATCGGTATTCAAATAGTGGTCGGTTTCCGATTCGTGAACGGTTTGCACGGTCCAGGTTTGGTTATCCGCATAGATAGATTTTACAGCCGAATAGGTGTCACCCTCTTTTTTCACGATTTCGCCACCAAGATGATCGTCCTGAATGGTATCGGTGGGAGCGAGTTCGATACGGTGATTACGCGCCTTTTTCGTACCTGGCTCAAGAACAAAGTTGGGCATAGAAATGGTTATACGGTAAAAATTAACGTCTTGCTTGTACTTAACTGACAAAGGCGGAAGAAGTTTACCACCCTCGTTACTAAGCGTAGGCGTATTAACGTCGGTAATCGCCGAAGTATCCCACATACGGAAAAGCAAAGTTTGGTGGACGTCTCTTACAAATTCTTCGATACTAATTGAAATATCGCCGTTAGTCGCGCGGTAAATATGATTTTCTCCACTAGTCAAAGCCTGTACGTTAAACGACATATCGCCGATATCCGTTCCGTTATAGTCTTCACTATCGCCAGTATTGAAAACGCCACCGCTTGCACCAATCAAGTCGGAAATTACGATTTGGGGCAAAAGCGCTATGCCAGCATCAGAGTCAAAAACTTGGATAGCGAGTCTTTCAGCGAAGTTTACAGGCGCGCTAAACACAAGGTTATATTTCATTTTTACTTCGGCAACTTCCTCTACTCCGCCTTTAGTTTCGTAGTTCTTTACGTTAAAGTCGATTGAGCGGAGAGCGTTCATTGCGATTTTGTCTTCTTCGCTAGTACCGCCCCAGAACGCGGTGTTCGTGAACGATAGCGCGCTGACGCTGTCAATGTTTGCTGAATATGAGAACTTGCCTGCCCCGGGGGCGTGGTCGGATGAATCGACCGATATGTATCTTGCATACGAAAATGTGCCCGTTAAACATACGGCTACTGCCAAAAGGACGCAAATGCACGAAATTAGATTACGCTTGATAAGTTTTATGAATTTTTTCAATGCTTTTACCTCCTTTTGAGATTTTTTCGTAGTTGTTTTCGTGGTTATTGTTTTTTTTGGGAGTTGTCTCTCCACTTTTGCGTTGTGGGTAAAGATTTGGTTTTACTTACTTAACAGGCTTTGCCTGTCATCCTGAGCCTGTCGAAGGATCTAACAGGTTTATCCGCGTTATCGGTTTGGTTTAAGCCGATTGCGTTTATTTGCCGTTGAGATTCTT